>JASEGY010000168.1:3175-7345 GCA_030019105.1 bacterium
GTCTCACGGTAGACATCCGCCCCGGATTCTACCCAGTCGTTATCTGCCGTCCCAGCGATACCGGTCAGCCCTGAGCCATCTCCAGCAAAGGCGGTCGCCTTCACTGTGCCGGCGACTTCTAACTTCTCGCCCGGACTCGTCGTCCCAATGCCGACATTTCCTGTCTCGCGGTAGACATCCGTCCCCGACTCCGCCCAGTCACTATCCGCCGTCCCAGCGATACCAGTCAGCCCTGAGCCATCTCCAGCAAAGGCCGTGGCCTTCACTGTGCCGGCAACTTCCAACGCTTCGCCTGGCTGCATCGTCCCAATGCCGACATTACCGCTTTGATGAAAGATAGTGTAGACCGGGGCGTTACCAGCATCGTCAGCGCCGGCAATTATGAGCACATTTTCCCCGGTATCGTTTTCGTCACCGGCAATAAAACCGGCTTCTCTGCCCTGGCCGTCGCCTAAACTTAATCGAGAATTACCCCCTGTCCACACTTTGAGCCATGAGTTCTCATTGCCGACCCGTAACCCCTCGCCACTGCTGATAACATCCAGCTTATGCGCAGGCTCTGTTGTCCCGACACCGACGTTGCCGGAGACCCGGTAGACATTAGTCCCTGACTCTGTCCAGTCACTATCCGTAGTCCCGGAGATATTGCTCAGCCCTGAGCCGTCTCCGGCAAAGGCTGCGGCCGTGACTGTCCCGGTAGTGACGAGATTTTCATCATCGAAGCTCAGGGTGCCGCCACTGGCGGTAATCTTATCGTTAGTACCATCTATGGTAATGGAGTTTCCACTGGCGATTGATCCGCCGGCGTGAATATTACCCGCCACATCTAATTTCTCCGCCGGGCTCGTTGTCCCGATGCCAATGTTGCCGGCAGCATCTACATTCACTACTCCTCCGCCTAAACTCCCTGCCGTAAAGGCATAGCCTGCACTCGTCATCCTCTGCCTGGGTGTCATCTCAGAATCATCACCGACTTTTAAAGCAAACCAATAATCTTTATCAAAGGAGAGATCTATCGGTGTTGTCTTGCCTAAGACGACATAAAACAACCCATCTTTAATCGTTACCGTCTGAGATTCCTCCCACAACTTATTTCCGGAAGTCTCAGCATCGCATATCCTGAAGACAATCGTGTAGCTCCCATCTGAAACTGCCGCCCCGCCGGCATCAGTCAGCCTCCCCTGGTAATTCATCAGGTTCGGCATAGCCTGAGCTAAGGATACACCTAATAACAACCAAACTACTGCCACCATTGATACTAACTTGCTTGTGCCGCTCATTGTAAAACCACCTCCTATTTTGATTTTGGATTTCGGATTTCGGATTGCAGATTTCGGCCTTGATCATCGTTTCACGGTCAATAGTCTGCTGGACTATGTGGACTGTTGTATGGACTGTGTGGACTGTGGACTCTATGCCGACTGGCCCAAACGATGAACAATGCCTTCTCCGCTTTCCTGGGATGGTTCACCTTACTGTGAAAGCTTGCGGCTAAAAATTATCATTAACTTTCCGGAGTTAATCCTTTAGGATTTCATTAGTTATGAAAGGCTAAAGCCTAAACTCCAGAAAGAACGCAAGGTTTCACAAGAAAATGGACGATTTTTGAACCGTCCCGCTTTCCTCAACCGTGAACCGTGAACCGTGAACCCGTGAACGGTTACGATCTTTAAAACCCGTAGATCAGGCTCAACCGGTGGCCGCTCTCTAAGTCTTCTACCGGCGAGTAGGTATAATCTAAGCGGTATCCCTGGTAGATAAATCCTATCCCACCGGCCATGCCCTCTGAGTCATACCCTGTTTTATAGCCCAATCTCCCGCAGAGATACCCCTGGTAAGAGTATTCTGCTCCGAGGTTTAACCTGACACCATTATCATTTGGCTTCACTAAGTCAGTGGCCAGGATTAAATTGTTATCCGGATTGATATTGTATCTGTAGGCCGCACCCAACCTTACGGTAAGAGGCAGGGGATCGCCCTCGTCTTTATACTTCATCTTACCCCCAAGATTAAGCAAGGAAAATCCCAGGGTTAAGTCTTTAACCTTCGGCTGATAAAATGCCCCCCAATCAGTGCAGAAGCTATTAGCCGACTCCTTCTCGGCTAATTTGCTTGAGATGAGCTTCAGGTTTCCTCCTAAGGAGACTCCAGGGAGGATTTCTTTTCTGGCATAAGCTAAGGTGATGACATACTCCTGCCCGGCCGTAACATCCATAGTTGTCCCATCAGAATTGTTGATGGTTGCATCACCGGCTCGCAAGAGGGATATGCCTCCTCCTAGGTAGCCCCACTTTGTCTCCTGGGCATAACCCAGGAAGGTATGACTTACATCTAATACCCCATCCACGTAAGAAGCGGCAAACTCCCTGGTGCTCAGGTTGGACAACCCAGCCGGGTTCCAATAGATGGAAGTGACATCATTAGCCAGACCGGTAAAGGCATCCCCCATCCCAATCGCTCTGCCCCCTACCGGAAACTTCAAGGCATTACTCCCTGATGTCCCTGGTGAGCTTGCCTGAGCAAGAGATGACTGGCTGAAGAAGATAAGGAAAACCAACAATAAGGTTATGCGCTTTTTCATCTTAGCCTCCTTTTACTTAATTACGATGATCTTCTTTGTATCAGTAAAGCCCCCGGCCTCAATCCGCAGGATGTATACCCCGGAGGCCACCTCCTTCTCATCCTTATTCTTGCCATCCCAGTTGACCTCGTAGGAGCCAGGGTCTTTGGCCTCATCAACCAGGGTCTTGACAAGCTCTCCCATTAGATCATAGATCTTAATAGTTGCCTGGGTGGGCTTGTCCAGATTGTATTTGATGGTAGTGTACTCACCTTCTGTTGGATTAAAGAGGTTATTCACCGGCATCACCGAGGCGGCTTCGATGGTGGTAATCTCAAGGTACTCACCTTCTGTAATGGTAGCGCTTGTCTTGCCGCTTTCTTTGGACTTAGCCGTGTAAGAGAATCTGGCCAGGCCGATTCCGGTAGACTCAGTGATTTCAATCTCTCCGGTAAAGCTTGTCCCGGAGCCGGACAGTTCCACCTGGATGGGCGAGCCACCCTCAGGGATAAACTCCAGGGTAGGAATGCCTTCTACCTCCTCGGAGGTAGTCAAAGCAACCTTCACCTTACCCGGGCCAACCGGCCCTGGAGGGTCTAAGGTTATCGTGGCTGTTGGCCCTTCTTCTTCAGGCGCAGGCAAGTAAAGTACTGATTCCACCCTGTATCTTTCAGAACTTGACACCTCCCCCACCGCAAGACCCATCCCATCAGTAACCTTATAGTTTTCTGATCCTCTACTTCCCCCACCCTGAGTGAAGGCTGTCCAGGACATCCCATAATCGGCTGAGTAACAGGGTGCATGGAAAGAGATAAAGATCAGAAGAGTGGATAGGAACAGGCATTTCTTGTATCCTCTCAATATTTCGGGGCACTTGTGGGTAGAAACCGGGTTTCTTGAAGAAACCCGGTTTCTGCGCCCCAGGTTATTGAGAAGATACCATTTCTTGACATATCTTTCTCTTAACATAAGTCACCTCCTTCTTTTATTTTTAAATCGGCCTTGCTCATCGTTTCGGCCATTAGGTTACGCTTCCTGAAAAGCTGAAATGTAGGGTGGGTTTTGCCCACCAAAATCGGTGGGCAAAGCCCCACTGTCATTAAGTTAAGGATAACCTCCTGTTATGCAGCTACTTGAGAGTCCCGCAGGGACGTCCGATAATAGCCCAGCGATTTATCGCTGGGATCGAGGAACGAGCAACGACCAAGTCCCGTAGGGACGACTGAAAAAGGCGAAGGCCTCGGTTCAGCCGTCCCTACAGGACTATGAGTCTGCTTTGGCATCGTTTCCCAGCGATAAATCGCTGGGCTATTTTCAAGTGTCCCCACGGGACAAAGTTGCTGGTTAAGTCGAGTAATAGCAACAGATTAACGCTAACTTAATGGTAGTGGAGCAAAGCCCACCCTACAAGAAATCAATGGCCGAAACGATGACCGTGGCCTCTTCCTTGTTCTTCTTAACCTGACATCCATTATACTTGCCTGTATCTGTTTTGTCAACAAGAAAGGAGGCCGGGGATCAGAGGTAAGGGATCAGATTACTCAGGTCCGTTAATTTGAGACCGTTTTCAAAATGGGACTTGATTAAAAAGGGGGTGATGGAGTTTTGGG
>JASEGY010000169.1 GCA_030019105.1 bacterium
AAGCTCGACCACTACAAAATTGCGCACAGATAGATTTTCACTCCGACAGACTGCTAGGGGGTAGTAAAGTCATTCTTGACATCTTCTTTGGATGGTGGTATACTATTGACTATGTATTATTTAAAAACTACCGGTTTATTAATCCTGCTTATTACCCTTTGCTTTCAAGGATGCGGGAAAAAGGAACGGCATCCCCTCGGGGAAGATCATACTATCCAACCGGTAGTTATCCTTCAGTTTGCCCCGCAAGCCGGTTTTCCTCTAAATATCACCTCGATAACCCTTACTGTTTCCGGCCCTGATATTGAATCCGGAACATTCGTGGCCACAGACATAGACATGGAAAGACGGGAGGCAAGAATATCAATCGAAATAATGGCGGGCAGTAATAGAGTCTTTACTGCCCGGGCATTCGATGGCGATCGTCTTGTGCTGGAAGGCCTGCTGGAAAACGTGGATGTTACTCAAAACACCACGATAACTATTCCATTGATTCCTGTGATTCCTGTGTCGCCGGTAATATCCATTACCAAGTCGGATTCGTCTGATTCGGTCCAGGCCGGCGCTGATCTGACCTATACCCTGCAGGTGTCTAATTCCGGTAATACCGTGGTCCACAACGTGATTATTACAGAAGCTTACGACTCGAATACCACCTTCTCTTCGGCTAACCCTTCGCCGGATGCTGACACTACTACCCAATGGACCTTCAGCAATCTGAGTCCGGGTGAGAGCCTGACCATTGCTATTCAGCTTGCGGTGGTCTCGCCTTTAACTAACGGCACCGTGCTTACTAACTCAGCTTCGGTGGTGAGCGATGAGACCCCGGCGCCGAAAAAAGCGACTGAAACTACTACGGTCGGGAGTTCGCCGGTAATCTCCATTACCAAGTCGGATTCACCTGATCCGGTCCAGGCCGGGGCTGATCTGACCTACATCCTGAAGGTGACCAATTCCGGAAACGCGGCAGCCAATAACGTGGTCATTACCGAAGCCTACGACTCCAAGACCACCTTCTCTTCGGCCGATCCGGCTCCGGATGCAGGAACCACTAACCAGTGGAGTTTCGACAGCCTGAGTCCGGGTGAAAGCCGGATCATTACTATCCGGCTCAAGGTGGCCTCGCCTTTAGCTAACGGCACGAGGCTCAATAACTCAGCTTCGGTGGTGAGTACTGAGACCCCGGTGCCGGGAGCAGTGACTGAAGCCACTACCGTCGAGAGCGCCCCGGTAATCTCCATTACCAAATCGGACTCATCTGACCCGGTTCAGGCCGGGAGTCATCTGACCTACATTCTGACAGTAACAAATTCCGGCAACGCGGCAGCCAATAACGTGGTTATTACCGAGACCTACGACTCCAATACCAGCTTCTCTTCAGCCCAGCCGGCGCCGGATGCTGAGACCAATAACCGCTGGTCATTAGGGAGATTGAGTCCAGATGAGAGTCAGCCCATTACTATCCGGCTCAGGGTGGCTTCGCCCTTAGCTAACGGCACAGTGCTTACTAACTCAGCTTCGGTAGTGAGCGATGAAACACCAACGCTGGTAGAGGTAACCGAGTCCACCATAGTGGCCAGCGCTCCGGTAGTCTCCATTACCAAGTCGGATTCACCTGATCCGGTCCAGGCCGGGGCTGATTTGACCTACACCCTGACAGTGACCAACTCTGGAAATGCCGTAGCCAATAACGTGGTCATTACCGAGATCTACGACTCGAATATCACCTTCTCTTCGGCTGATCCTAAGCCGGATGAAGGAACCTCTAACCAGTGGAGTTTCGACCGCCTTAGCCCGGGTGAAAGTAAGACTATTACTATCCAGCTTGCGGTGGCCTCGCCCTTAGCTAACGGCACGGTACTCACCAACTCAGCTTCGGTGGTGAACGATGAAACCCCGACGCCTCAGAAAGCGACTGAAACCACGACGGTAGGGAGCGCCCCGATAATCTCTATTACCAAGTCTGATTTACCTGATCCGGTCCGGGCCGGAGCTGATCTGACCTACACCTTGACGGTGGCCAACTCCGGTAATGCCGTAGCCAATAAGGTAGTAATTACCGAGACCTACGACTCGAATACCACCCTCTCTTCGGCTGATCCTAAGCCGGATGAAGGAACCTCTAACCAGTGGAGTTTCGACCGCCTTAGCCCGGATGAGAGTAAGACTATTACTATCCAGCTTGCGGTGGCCTCACCCTTAGCTAACGGCACGCAGCTCAATAACTCAGCATCGGTGGTGAGTAATGAGACCCCAACACCGGTGGAAGTGACTGAAACTACTACGATAGGGAGCGCCCCGGCAATCTCTATTACCAAGTCTGATTCACTTGATCCGGTCCAGGCCGGGGCTGATCTGACCTACACCCTGACGGTGGCCAACTCCGGTAATGCCGTAGCCAATAACGTGGTCATTACCGAGAACTACGACTCGAATACCACATTCTCTTCGGCTGATCCTAAGCCGGATGAAGGAACCACTAACCGGTGGAGTTTCGACAGCCTTAGCCCGGGTGAGAGGAAGACTATTACTATCCAGCTTGCGGTGGTCTCACCCTTAGCTAACGGCACGCAGCTCAATAACTCAGCATCGGTGGTGAGCGATGAGACCCCGACGCCTCAGAAAGCAACTGAAACCACGACGGTAGGAAGCGCCCCGGTAATCTCTATTACCAAGTCGGATCCATCTGATCCGGTCCAGGCCGGGGAGAATCTGACCTACATCCTGACGGTGACCAACTCCGGTAATGCCGTAGCCAATAACGTGGTCATTACCGAGAACTACGACTCGAATACCACCTTCTTCCGGGCGGATCCATCCCAGGATGCAGGAACCACTAACCAGTGGAGTTTTGACAGCCTGAATCCAGGTGAAACCAGGATCATAACTATCTATCTCCAGGTGGCCTCGCCCTTAACTAACGGTACAATGCTCAATAACTCAGCTTCGGTGGTGAGTGACGAGACCTTCACGCCGGTGGAAGTGACTGAAACCACTACCGTAGAGAGTGCCCCCTTGATCTTTATCGTCAAGGAATCTCCCCGTACGGTTGAGGCCGGAGCAACTTTGACTTACATCCTGCTTGCGGGTAATTCCGGGAATGCGGCCGCTAATAACCTGGTCGTCACTGAAGCCTACGACTCTAATACCACCTTTTCTTCGGCCCAGCCGGCGCCGGATATGGACACCATTAACCGCTGGACTGTTCACAGCCTGAACCCGGGTGACAGCCGGACCATTACTATCCAGCTTGAGGTTGCCTCGCCCTTAGCTAACGGCACGACGCTTACTAACTCAGCTTCGGTGGTTAGTGATGAAACCCCAACACCGAGAAAAGTGACCGCAACTACTACCGTAACGAGCGCCCCGGTAATCTCCATTACTAAGTCGGACTCACCTGATCCGGTGGAGGTTGGAGGAACCCTGACCTACATGATAACGGTCTCTAATGCTGCCACAGCCAATGAGACAGCCACCCATGTAGTGGTGAGTGAGATTTATGATCCGAACCTCAGTTTTGTCTCAGCCAGTCCCAGCCCGGATGACGGAACCGACAATCAATGGACCTTTAGCAGCCTGTCTCCTGATGAAAGTCAGGCCATTACCATCAACCTGAAGCCGGCTTCAGACCTGGCCAATGGAACTATTTTGACCAATCGTGCGTCGGTAGATGCTAATGAAATAACGCCCCGTGAGGTATCTGAGGAAACCAAAGTTATTACCCCGATAACTATTGAAAAGAGCGATTCCCCTGACCCGGTTGAGGCCGGAGATATTCTGACTTATACCCTCTTCATCCGGAACAACCGGACCAGTTTGATCAGGAATGTAGAGATTACTGAAACCTACGATCCGAATGTCAGCTTTCAATCAGCCGAACCATATCATGGAAGCAGCAATAAATGGAGCTTCCTCAGCCTGGCTTCGGGAGAAAATAAGACTATTACTATTTCTGTGAAGGTGAAGGCCCCTCTGCTTGATGGGACTATTTTGACTAACTATGCCTCGGTAATTTCCAGTGAAATAACCACCCCCGTTACTATCTCTGAAACTACCACGGTTTCCTCATCCCCGTCGCTGTCCTTAGACAAAACAGATAGCCCTGATCCGGTGGGGGCAGGAAATACGCTAACTTATACCCTGACGGTTTCTAACGCCAATACCGCCAGCGCTACGGCGACTAATGTGATGCTAACCGAAACCTATGATCAAAAGGTCAGCTTCCTCTCTGCTGACCCGGTCCCGGATATTGAAAATAATCAATGGAGCCTGGGCAATCTATCTCCAGGCCAAAGTCAGCAGATCACCATCGAGGTAAAGGTAGCTTCTCCGCTAAGTGCCGGAACCATCTTGACTAATCTGGCTTCGGCCATGGCTTCTGAAATAGAAAATCCCGTGCAGGTAATGGAACAGACTACGGTTCAAGCGGCGCCAATCTTGACCATTGAAAAATTAGATTACCCTGATCCTGTGCCGGTGGGAAACACCCTGACCTACACCCTGAAAATTAACAACAGTGGTAATGCTGTTGCCAACAACCTGATCATTATCGAGACCTACCCGGCTAATACCCTCTTTGCCTCAACTACTCTGAAGCCGGAAAATGGGACAGATACCCAATGGAAGATTAGCCTCCTGGCACCAGGAGAGGAGGCCGCTATTACTATCCAGGTGAAGGTAATCCCACCTCTAACCGACGGAGCTGTCTTAACCAATCGAGTCAGCTTGACAAGTGATGAAATTACTTTACCTGTAACCGCAGAAGGACAAACCACGGTCCGGTCTCCGGTATTGGAGCTTAGTAAGTCAGACTTACCTGATCCGGTAGTAGATGGGGATACCTTGACCTATACCTTGCAGATTAAGAACACCGGGAGCGCGAAGGCGACTAATCTCATTCTTACTGAAACCTATGATAAGAGGACTACTTTTAAATCGGCTGTTCCCTTGCCAGATACCGGTACTAATAATCGTCGCTGGACATTCCCCACTTTGTTTCCAAACAAGACTCATGAGGTTGTTATTAAGATGGAAGTGACTCAAGATGTCCCGGGTCAGACATTGACCAATCAAGTGTCGGTTGTCAGTAATGAAACCCCAGAGCCGATTGAAACAACCCAGACAACTATGGTTGGAGTTCCGGTGTTAACCATCGAGAACAAATCAGCCAATCCATCTGACACGGTCGCCTGGGGAGGATCGGTTGTTTACACTATTAACTATCAAAACACGGGTAATGTCTCTGCCACTAATGTGATTATCACTGATCGGGTAGATTCCACTTATCTGAGCGAAGTTACCCCGGCCAATGAGGGGCAATATAGTAATAATGTAATTACCTGGAAAATACCTGAAGTTTCTTCTACCCAGTCCAGTTCTGTTTCCTTTACGGTTAAGGTTTCCCAATCAGCCTCTATTGGACATGTATTCCTCAACAAAGCCGTGATTAAAAGCGATCAGACTTCTGAAACAACCTCAAATCTAACCCGGGTCGCGGTGGGTGAGGTAAATCTCTGGATACAGAAGAGTATTACTGATCCAGCCACTTCGAGTACGGTTTCTCCCGGACAAAATATAACTTATAGTATCTCTTATGGTAACAGCGGGGATATGAATGCCGGCGGCGTAATTATTGAGGATGTAATAGATGCAGACATTGCATCAATAGTCGATGCTGGTGGGGGAAGTTATAATTCTGGAACCCGGGTGCTCTCCTGGAATATAAGTTCGTTGAATGCCGGGGTCTCCGGAAATAAATCCTTTACTGTTAAGGCCGGAGATATATGTACCGGAAGTAATGAGTGGATCACCAACCAGGCGACTATCCGGAGCAGTCAAACCGGAACTGTAACCAGCCAGACTGTAACTCTGCGAATTATAGGGCCTTGTATATCCGTGAGCAAAACGGCTGCACCAATAGGGGGTGTTCGCTGGGGAGATGAGCTTTCGTATACCATCAGTTACAGCAATCCAGGTAATGTTGCGGCTGCCAATGTGAACCTGAAGGATCCTCTCGACGCTAACCTGACTTATCGTGGGATAAGCGATAGTGGTTGGTATAGCCCGACTGATGGGGCGATCCATTGGCCGATTATTTCCAGCTTAGCTGCAGGAGGGTCCGGAACCCGCTCTTTTACGGCTATTGTGAATAATGGGACTACTCCTGGCACTTATATTACCAACCAGGCCAGCATAACCGCGGATGTGGTGGGAACAAAGGCTTCCAATCAAACTCAGAATCTGGTTGTGATGCCGGACCTGGTAGTCACCAGTTTGACGGCAGGATCTGCGACCTATAACCAACAACAACAAGTTGAAGTACCCATCAGCGTTGTCGTTAAGAATCAAGGCAATGCTGCCGCTAATATCTTCAAGGTAGCCATAGAGTATACTAATGCAGCGGGCGGCACTTCCGTAGCTTGTTTTACCGTTACTGGACAAAAAGATACCTGCTATCCCTATACAGATGCTCTGCTTGGTGCAGGAAGTGAGGTGACTTTTGCAGGAAAAGCAATTTTCTATTATTATGGAACGTCTACTACTTTGCAGGCAACGGCAGACAGTTGCCACGGCGATAAAAAGCCCAGCTACTGCCGTGTTCAGGAGAGCAACGAGGATAACAATAAGTCTGCTGAGATAAAAGTAGCCCTGCCTTCTTGGTAACCGTCAGATTGGTTTTAGTCAAGCAGCCTCTTTAGTCGTTTAAGAGCTATCTTGTAGACTTCAAGGTCTCTCCGGAATCCAACAACAATTACTTCAACCAGGATTTGCTCTTCAAATATCTTGTAGACTACCCGATACGGGCCAACAGGTAACTTGTAGAAACCCTTCAGCGACTTTCGCAGAGGCTTGCCAAAAACTTATCCGGGGCAACAGTAAGTTTGTGATTAATCTCCTTCAGGATTCGTCTCTGATCCTGGTTTGAGATATGCTTAAAGTCTTCTTCAAATACAAGGGTATCAATTTCAACCTGATACATTCTTATAGCCCAACCCTTTTCATGGCTTCGGCAAGAGGAATAGTCTTTTTATCTTTGCGCTCCAACCTCTGTTGGGCCAGATTCTCAAGAAACAAGTCCTCGACTTCTTCAAGTAATTCTGTTATTTGCTGATACCGCTTATAGTTGATGACCGCCAGGACAGGCTTGTTTCTCTTAGTAAGGATAATATTCTTTTCTTTGGCAGTATTTAAGATATCGTTCAGGTGGGTTCTTAATTCAGAAAGCCCGACTAAGGTGGTTTCCTCCTTGACGGTAAACATAAACAGCCTCCTTAGGATGCACTTAGAGCCTATCCCAAAACCTCTCCCGCGTGACCAGAAACCAGGTTTCTTGAA
>JASEGY010000016.1 GCA_030019105.1 bacterium
GCAATCTGCAATCCAAAATTGGTTTGGTTGCGGCCAGAGGCCGCGCTAAGAGGTAGCTACAAAAAATTTAAATAAGGCTGTTAAAAGAAATATAGAGCGTTTCCCGGAAGATTTTATGTTTCAGCTTACAAAAGAAGAGTTTACAAACTTGAAGTTCCATTTTGGAACCTCAAGTTGGGGTGGAACTCGAAGTCTTCCCTATGCCTTTACAGAACAAGGCGTAGCTATGCTTTCCTCTGTGCTTAAAAGCAAAAGAGCCATAATAGTCAACATCCAGATTATGAGAGCCTTTACAACTCTAAGAAAAATGCTGTCTACCCATGAGGAATTAAAGCGGAAGATAGAGGCAATAGAAAGAAAATACGATCATCACGACCAACAGTTTAAGATTGTCTTTGATGCTATAAAATTCTTGATGGAGCCCCCAAGTAGGGAAACAAGGAAGATAGGGTTTGAGAAATAAACAAGTGCGCCCATGGCTCAATGGATAGAGCAACGGACTACGAATCCGGAGATTGGAGGTTCAACTCCTCCTGGGCGCGCCAAAAATACCGGTTTTGAGTTTCAAGTTTGGCCTTGATCATCGTCTTGGCCATTGTGACCGTTTAGAAACCAGGTTTCTTGAAGAAACCTGGTTTCTTTGGTGCTTGAGTGGCCAAAACGATGACCATCGCCTCAAGTTTCGAGTTGCGTAAGCATTCAGTAAAACCGTATCAGATGCAATAAAATCAATGACTTATAGCTATGTACAGTCGAAGACTACCAACAACAATACCATTGGAAGCTCAATGCTTTCAATGAGTTGTCAAATTGGATGTGACGGTTTTACTGAATCTTTACCGAGTTGCAGGTTAAAAAATAATGGAAATCATTGCCCGAATTAGCCGGATGCAGGCTCGATCTCAACAATTGAAGAGAGAGGGCAAATCAATTGGCTTTGTCCCCACAATGGGGGCCTTGCATGAGGGGCATCTGAGCCTTATGCGACGGGCCAGGGCTGAAAATGACTCCCTCATCAGCAGCATCTTTGTTAATCCCACTCAATTTGGTCCGGGAGAAGATTATAAAACTTACCCCCGAAATATGGACCAGGACAGGAAATTGGCTGCCGGCGTGGGAGTAGACATCATCTTTGCCCCTTCAGTTACTGAGATGTATCCTGAGGGATATGCCACATATATTGAAGTAGATGGCCTGACTGAAGGATTATGTGGCCGAGCCAGGCCGGGTCATTTCAGGGGAGTAACTACTGTCGTAACTAAGCTCTTTAATATTGTCAGGCCGGACCGGGCCTATTTTGGTCAAAAAGATTATCAGCAGGCCATCGTCATCAAACGGATGACCGCTGATTTGCACCTTGGCCCTGAAATCATAATCATGCCCATCATTCGGGAACCGGACGGGCTGGCCATGAGCTCTCGAAACAGGTATCTGTCGAAAGAACAACGCCAGGCAGCCCTGGTGCTATCTCACTCACTAAAGAAGGCTGAAGAGATGTTAGGCAGAGGTGAAAGGGACGGGGAGATAATCAAAGACCAAATGGCTCAACTAATCCAACAGGAGCCACTGGCTGAAACAGACTATATTTCAGTAGTAGATAGCGACGATTTGACTGAATCAACAGAAATAAAAGGCCAGGTGCTGATTGCTCTGGCAGTCAGAATCGGCCGGACCAGGTTGATCGACAATATCCTGTGGAAAGACCCTAATTCGACTAAGATTTGATTTAACCGGGAGGCAATAGGTATGATAGCGGAATCTGACTTAACGGCAATCCAGGAATGGGCACAAAGCTATAGTGTTTAAGAAAAAGATTTTGGGGTTGGCTATCCTTTGGAGTTCAGGCTTTNAGTGTTTAAGAAAAAGATTTTGGGGTTGGCTATCCTTTGGAGTTCAGGCTTTAGCCTTTCATAACTAATGAAATCCTAAAGGATTAACTCCAAAAGCTACATAGCCTATCTTGAATTCGCTTACCCCAAAATATTTATCTTAAGAGCTATACAATGTCCGTTCCGTCTATCTCTTCGGTTCCAGCCTGAAAGAGTCGGGCGAGGCTGGTGACATTGACCTTGGTGTTGAGGGTGTCCCCATGGAGCGCTTCTTTGAACTTACAGCCAAGCTCGAGTGGCTCTTATCAAAACCACTCGATCTGGTAGTTCTCGATTCTGATAATCCCTTTGCTTTGGTTGTTCGTAAGTATGGAAAGTGTGTGTATAGGCAAGTATGAAGAATGGAGGGTAGGCCTTGTTCATCGTTTCGGCCACTCACGAACTCAGGAGAAGTAGAAGTAGGCTGGGCAGTGCCCCACTGCCATTAAATTAAGGATAACTTTCTGGTATACAGCTACTTAGCAACCCCGTAGGGGTGTTCGATAATAGCCCAGCGATTTATCGCTGGGATCGAGGGACGAGCAACGACCAAGTCCCGTAGGGACGACTGAAAAAGGCGAGGGCTTCGGTTCAGCCGTCCCTACGGGACTATGACTCTGCTTTGGCATCGTTCCCCAGCGATAAATCGCTGGGCTATTTTCAAGTGTCCCTACGGGACGGGATTGTCGGCTAAGTCGAGCAATAGCAACAGACTACCGCTAACTTAATGGCAGTGGGGCAGTGCCCACCCTACCATAAGGCCGAAACGATGAACAAGGCCGGAGGGTAAAAGTATGTTCCGAATAATGTGCAAATCAAAGATACATCGGGCTACGGTGACGGACGCTAATCTGCATTATCTGGGCAGCATCACCATTGATGAGGCCCTGCTGGAAGCGGCTGATATACTTTCGGGAGAGAAGGTTCAGATCGTTAATTTAAATAACGGAACACGGGTGGAGACTTACGTTATGCCTGGAGAGTCAGGTTCAGGAACAATCTGTATGAATGGGGCCGCGGCCAGATGGGCCGAGATTGGGGACATGGTCATCATCATTTCCTATTGTATGGTCAATGATGAGGAGGCCAGGAAGATCGAACCTAAGGTTATCCAAATGGACTCTAAGAATAAAATCGTCGATGTTAAGTAGTCCTGGTGGCTCATATTGGCGATGATCATCGCCCACAAAAAAACATCATTTTTTGCGCAAGCCGGCTAATCCTGGGGGTAAAGAGTCGCCAATTTATTCGAGAGGCTTGACCAGAAAGAAGGAGGTGATGGTATGGCATTTAGTGACTATAAAAATATTGCTCAGGTTCAACAAGAATTTAAGATTACCTATCATGAAGAGCATTTTATCACCGTGCAAGAGAAAGAACCCTCGAAACAGTTTCTCGAAGAATTCCTGTTTAATCAAGAACACATCGATGTCTATACCTCTGAAGGGGCACGAGCAGAAATGATTATCTGTCCGATCTTACGGGAAGTCTATAAACAGTACTATCAAGAGTACGAACTCTGGATTCAAAAATCGATAAGCTATGATGAGAAACTTACTGGAACGCCAGATTATATGCTTACAAAGCGGTCTGCATTGGGTAAAACTGTCCTGGAATTCCCGTTAGTTGTTGTGGCGGAAGCGAAAAAGAATGATTTCGAGCAAGGGTGGGGGCAGTGTTTGGCAGAATTAGTCGCCGCCCAAAAAATGAATAAGGCTCCCTCTTTACCTGTTTACGGGATCGTGACCGATGGGAAATTGTGGGAATTTGGGAAATTGCTGGAGGCGAATTTCATCAAACACAAGGAAGGATATACGGTTGACCACTTAGCCACCTTGTTTGGGGTGTTACATGTAATCTTTCAGGAAGTCACAACAATGAGCTCATAACCCTGTCAGGGCAGAGACTGGAATGTCTAACTCATTGAAAATATGTAGAAAGGAGTCGTCGTGGACACCTCAAAAATCATAGAAATGACTGACGAATATTGTTTACCCACCTACCGGCGGTTCCCAGTGGCTTTCGTCCGGGGGCAAGGGGTGAAATTATACGATCCGGAAGGCAAGGAATATTTAGACTTTGTGGCTGGATTGGCCGTTAACACCCTGGGACATGCTCACCCAAGGTTAGTCGAAGCCATCTCCGAACAGGCCAGAAATCTGATCCACACCTCTAATCTCTACCATATTGAACCTCAAGCCAGGTTGGCCCGGCGGCTATCTAATCTCTCCTTTGGGGGTAAGGTTTTTTTCTGCAACTCCGGGGCTGAAGCCAATGAAGCCGCCATCAAACTGGCCCGGTTATTTGGTAAAAAGCAGGGGCAGAGATACGAAATCATTACCGCCACCAATTCCTTCCACGGTCGAACCATGATTACTTTAACTGCCACAGGTCAGTCCAAATTTCATAAAGGATTTGATCCCTTGCCACCCGGCTTTGTCTATGTTCCCTTCAATGATCTGACCAGGCTTCAGGAGACTATTTCGGATTCTACCTGCGCTATTATGCTGGAGCCTATTCAAGGTGAGGGAGGAGTCAATGTAGCTACTATCGAGTACCTGAAAGGGGTAAGAGAGCTTTGTGATCAGAAAGGACTGTTACTTATCTTCGACGAAGTCCAGACAGGAATTGGCCGGACAGGCAAGTTTTTTGCCTACGAGCACTATGGGATCGTTCCGGATGTAATTACCCTGGCCAAGGGATTGGGGGGCGGCGTCCCTATTGGGGCGATGATAGCCGACTCTGAAATTGCCTCACTTTTAGGCCCGGGAACCCATGCCTCTACCTTTGGCGGAAACTTTCTGGCTACTTCTGCCGCCCTGGTTGTCCTTGATGTAATCGAGGAAGATAATCTACTCCAACACGTCCGGGAGGTAGGAACCTACCTTAAAAATGGCCTGGATAGACTGGCCGGCAAATATCCTGTCATTAAGGAAGTTAGAGGCAAGGGCTTAATGATGGCCTGTGAGTTGGAGCAGGAAGGCAGTTCGATAGTTATGGAGTGTCTCCAAAGGGGAGTTTTGATAAACTGCACTATGGATAAAGTCCTGCGATTCCTGCCGCCGTTGATTGTAACTGTTTCAGATGTCGACCAAATGCTTGATGTATTAGATGGGGTCTTTAGCTGCTTGAAATAAAGGCATTGTTCATCATCCTGCGAGTTGCCTTCTATGGACTTTGTGGACTTTGTGGCCTTGACCATCGTTTCGGTCAGTTGGGATAGAATCCACTGTCCACAAAGTCCACAGTCCACAGAAGGTGGCTCGCAGGCTATTAACCGTCGACCGTTTTAGAGTGGTCGAAACGATAACTAAAAGGAGGAAGTATCTATGAAGAAGGTCGTAGTTTTTGCGGTGGTTGCCGCACTGTTTTTGGGAAGTATAGGTTGCGCTACCTGGAGCCGTACTAAGAAAGGAACCGCCATCGGAGCAGGCACTGGAGCTGTGATTGGAGGAGTCATAGGCAAGAAAGCGGGCAACACCGCTGTCGGAGCAATTCTGGGAGCTGCTATCGGTGGGGCTGCTGGAGCCTACATAGGCAAGTATATGGACAAACAGGCCGCTGAAATCGAAAAGGATATTGAGGGGACTCAGGTTAAACGGATTGGCGAGGGGATTAAGGTTACCTTCGACTCTGGTATTCTCTTCGACGTAAATAAAGCTGCGTTGCAATATGAAGCGAAAGAGAACCTTCAAAAGCTCGCCGGCATCCTGAACAAGTATGATGACACTGATATCCTGATTGAAGGGCACACGGATTCAACAGGGTCTGAAGAGTATAATCTTAATCTGTCACGACTGCGGGCGCAGGCGGTAGCAAACTACCTTGCCGGGATCGGCTTAAATGCCGGCAGATTCACAATAATGGGATATGGGGAGTCCCAACCGATCGATTCAAACGAGACTCCTGAAGGACGTCAGGCAAATCGACGCGTAGAGATTGCAATTATGGCTAACGAGAAGCTGAAAGAAGCCGCTAAATCCGAGGCAGGCTGAAGCAAGATGAGGAAAATGAATAATATCTCCACTATCTACTGGAAGTTAAGCGAATATTTTGTAGTTATGCTTCAAAAACGATTAGGGCAAGTTCTTTCATCAGTCGTCCTTTATGGTTCTGCTGCCAGGGGAAATGCCGGCGTTAATAGTGATATTGACCTCCTCATCATTGTTGACTATCCTCAGGGGGGAAAAAGAGAGATAGAGGAGAAGGTTTCTGAAATCTATCTTGACTTTGAAGATAGTGACTATTTTGAAAGCGCTGATTTAACCGGCTTAAGGGCTAAGCTTGAATACATCCTTTTAACCAGGGAGGAAGCTTTGAATACCAGACCTTTCTATCTGGATATTAGCCAGGATGGCCTTGTCCTCTTTGACCGGGATGATTTTTTCAATCGTAAATTGACCCGACTAAGAAAAAGAATGACAGAGCTGGGAACGCGAAGGGTTTTCCTGGATGACAGGGCATGGTTATGGGAACTAAAGCCAGGCATGAAGCCGGGGGAGGTTGTGGAACTGTGACTAACTCAAAGATAGCCGCTGGATATCTTGAGGATGCCTGTTTTCTTCTGGAAGAGGCAGAGGAGAACATCTCGAAGAAAAGATATCATCGAGTAATAAGGCTTTCACAGGAATCGACGGAATTAGCCCTGAAGTCGCTATTTATGTTCTGTGGGATTGACTTTCCTAAAGAACATGCGCTTGGGAAAGCCATTGATCGTCTTTCATTCACAGAGGATGAACTGGGAGTAAAGGAAAAGAGGGAAATCAGGAAGATCAATCAACGGTTAGTGAAGAAACGGGTCGTATCTTTCTACGGAGCCGAAGACGGAACTCCGGCGATAGATATATTTACAGAAGAAGAGGCTCATGAAGCCATCTCCGGAGCGAAATTTATCCTGGAGACAGTAAAAAGATTGGAGGTAACTAAATAATGAAAGTCGTTTTAGCCTATTCAGGAGGTCTTGATACTTCGGTAATCATAAAGTGGCTTATTGAAAATTACCAGGCCGAGGTCATTGCCTTTTCAGCCGATTTAGGACAGGGCGAGAATATTGAACCCTTAAGAAAGAAGGCCATGGAAACCGGAGCAAGCAGGATTTATATCAGCGATTTGAAAGAGGAGTTTGTCACTGATTACATCTTTCCTGCCCTGAAAGCCGGTGCAATTTATGAGTCCAAATACCTACTGGCCACGGCCCTCTCCCGGCCATTGATTGCCAAACATCTAATTGAGGTGGCTAAGGCTGAACAAGCTGATGCCATCGCTCACGGCTGTACGGGCAAAGGCAATGATCAGGTTCGGTTTGAACTTGCCGTGGCTGCTCTGGCCCCCAGGCTTCGGGTGATTGCTCCGGTCAGAGAATGGGAGTTAGGTTCACGGGAAGCTGAAATCGAATATGCCCAAAAACATCAAATCCCGATTCCGGTAACAAAAGAGAACCCTTACAGCATTGATCGAAATCTGTGGGGAGTCAGTATCGAATGCGGTATCCTGGAAAACCCCTGGGAAGAACCACCGGCTGATGCCTACCAGATTACCACTTCGCCGATAGATGCCCCTTCTCAGCCAATATATCTGGAGGTGGAATTTGAAGAAGGGTTGCCGGTTAAATTAAACGGTAAATCCTTCAGCCCGGTGGATCTTATCAATGAACTCAACTGGATGGGTGGTGAACACGGTATTGGACGGGTGGATATGGTCGAAAACAGGCTGGTAGGTATCAAATCCAGAGAGATATATGAATCCCCGGCAGGGACTATCCTTTATTTAGCCCATCGGGAATTAGAAACAATGGTGCTGGACAGGGAGACCGGTCAATTCAAGGAATTAATCAGCCGGCAATATGCTCGACTTATTTACGATGGCCTCTGGTTCTCTCAACTAAGGGAGGCCCTGGATGGCTTTGTCAATAAAACTCAAACGCGGGTGACCGGCCAGGTACGGCTTAAATTATACAAGGGCAACGCTTCAGTGGTCGGGCGACAATCTCCCTACTCGCTCTATCGATACGATCTGGCTACTTATGAGGAAGGCGACCTCTTTGATCACCGGTCGGCAGAGGGATTTATCCGCCTCTTCGGGCTGCCTTTAAGGATTGCCGGAGAATTGGGATAGTATTCTGCCACCCGAGGTTCAATGTTCTATAGACTTCATGAAAAAGATTTTGGGGTTACAGAGATTTCCAAAGTAGGTTCCAGAAGGGCAAAATTGGCCTTTTGATTTCTGGACACTTTCCGGAATGTATAGGCTGACTTGGCCAGTGTGCCCTGGAATGCGCTCACCACAAAGTGTCCAGGAATCAAAGAAGGCAAAAACACCCCTTTTGAGGCACTTTGGAAATCTCTGGGTTAGCTTTAGTTGTAAGTTGTAGGTTGTAGGTTGTAGGTTAAGTAGCACGCCGTGGGCGTGTCGCCCAACTTACAACTTACAACTTACAACTTACAACCTATTACCCCAAAAATATTATCTTAAAAGCTATATTAGGAGGAGCAGTGATTATGGCACAATATAAAGACGATACGGTTTTATTGGAAAGGGACTACACGATTACAAAACAATTGGAAACCGATGTCGGAAAGCGATTGAAAGAAATAGCAATGTTTACTTTCCCTGTTCCCGTCCAGGCAAGGCTGGATAGATTGATGGAGAGAAACAATGAGGGAGAGCTAATGCCGGATGAACGTGAAGAATTACGTAGTCTCGTTAACTTAAATGAGCTTGTCTCGATTCTTAAAGGATGGACGCAGCTTTTGCTCCGGCTTGCTCCAACAGCGAGGTAATTGATGTCACCATCTGTCCCCCGGGAAATCCGCTATCTTGTCCGAGAGCGTGCTCAAAATCGTTGTGAATATTGTCGTATGGCTCAGGCGATACAAGGAGCAACCTTTCACGTTGAACACATTGTGCCACAGCGGAAAGGAGGCAAAACCGTGCCTGAAAATTTGGCGCTGGCATGTCCATCCTGTAACTTTCACAAATCCGACCACACCAAGAGCGAAGATCCTGAAACCGGCCAAGTTGTACCGCTATTTCGTCCCCGGCGAGATGAATGGGAGGAACATTTTCGGTTTGAAGGGCTGAAGATTGTAGGGGTTACGTCAGAGGGTCGAGCGACTGTAAGATTGTTAAACTTTAATAGTGAACGACGCCTGTTGATTCGTAGTATTGAACAGTCTTTATGGGAATAGGACGGGAATAGTCCTATTATACGAGGAGAAATGCCAACAATTTCAATGTTTTATGGAATTCTGATTCGGATGTTTTTTCGAGATACCGAGAAACATCACGTACCACACATACATGCTGACTACCAAGGGAAAGTTGCAGTGTACTCAATTCCTGACGGAATGCTTCTGGCAGGTGAACTACCACCGAACAAGCACAAACTGGTCGTCGCGTGGATTGAAATTCATCAAGAAGATTTGCTTGCCGACTGGAACTTGGCTGTAAACGGCAAGAAACCATTTCCAATCAAAGGGATCGATCAATGAGAATAGCAAAGCTTTCTCCAAAATCCAACTGGGTGTTGTCCATTATTGCAGATGATGGTCGCATTGGCCATTTTGATGTTAGTCCCTATCTGGAATATGAGGCATTTGAAGCCCTTCGAGATCACAACGAATTTCTGAAAGTCTTCAACGGTGGATACTTTGTCGAATGGGATTGTGGTGCTGATTTATCAGTTGATACCATTGAGGCACGATGGCAGGTAGGGAGAGGAGTTGGAAGGGAAGGGGACTGTCTATGTAATCTTGTCAAAATCAAGTAGAGGACGGCCTTGTTCATCGTTTCGGCAATTTGTAGGGTGGGCTTTGCCCACCGATTTCTGCAAACGCTTTTGTTGGTGGGCAAAGCCCACCCTACTGTTACTCCTTCCGGTATAGTGAGTGGCCGAAACGATGGACATCGCCCCAAAAAAGATTCGACTTGTGGGCCTTGTCCATCGTTTCGGCCAATAGTGCTTGACCAAATTGGGTGTTGTATAGTGTTTAAGAAAAAGATTTTGGGGTTGGTTATCCTTTGGAGTTTAGGCTTTAGCCTTTCATAACTAATGAAATCCTAAAGGATTAACTCCGAAAGCTATATAACCTGTCTTGAATTCGCTTACCCCAAAATATTTATCTTAAGAGCTATAGTTGCAGAGCTTGCTCTGCCGTAATGTCGAGCAAGCTCGACCACTACAAAATTGCTCTAATGGCCGAAACGATGGACAAGGCCGACTTGTGCAATTAAGGTAACCGTTCACGCCCCCCTACTTCAGTGGAGATTCTCGAGTTGTGCGGTTAGCTTTTCAGCCCCAGCGGAGCGATATGTTTATAGCCAGCCAGCTACCAACCTTACCAACCAAGCCTCGTAGGGGTGACATATTGAGAACATATCGCTCCTACGGAGCTACTCTGATTTGTTTGACCCAAGTCTATAAACATTCCGCCCCGCTGGGGCTAAACCAGGGGGGAAGTGAACGGTTACCAATTAAGTAATGGACGCAGATTTTCGAGCTGTGCAAACAGAAATTCACCACGGAGACACGGAGGCACGGAGAAATAATTTTAGAAGAGTAGAACACGGATACTACGGATTGACACAGATAAAATCAGTGCAAATCCGTTAAATCCGTGTCATCCGTGTGCTATTTATTAGATAAGAGTATCTACACCTTAGACTTATTTCCTGATTTTTCTCCGTGTCTTTGTGTCTCCGTGGTGATTAAATTGTTGGTAGATGTCGATTGCACAGGTCGCAGATTTTCGCAGATTCACAGGATAAAATCTTAGCTCTGGTTCCCACGCTCTGCGTGGGAACCCCCATTCAGGACGCTCTGCGTCATAAATATGTGACGCAAAGCGGCACAGTCAGCATCCCCACGCAGAGCGTGGGAACCAGAGATCCACTGATTTTCGTCCTCCAAACATGAAGAGAGGCATCCCAACTATGAGAAGCATCCCAACTATGCATCCAACCGAAATAAAAGATTTATTAAACCCTGCCGGGAGTAACCTTATCTATTTAGCTAATGATGTTTATTCCGGTCTTGGTCTGGAAAATCTTATCGACCAATATCGTATCATTTCTATTGATTACAGCCCGGCAGTAGATTCTCTAACCCAAAGAGGGATGGAGATATTCTCCCTGGAAAAGGCCACAGGCATTAATACTGTCTCCCGAAATACCTACCATCTTCTTTCTCACCCCAAAACAATAAATTACCTCAAAAATATCCCTGGCGAAATAAGGCTTCTCCTTTTTAAGCCCTCCGCCAGAACCAATAAAATCGCCCGGGAGCATGGCTGGCCCATCCTGTCTGTCAGCCCTCAGATAAGTCGAGCCCTTGAAAATAAGCTGAAATTCATCGGGATTTCAGAAAAAGCCGGCGTAGATTGTCCGGTCTCGAAAATTATCCGGCTTACGGAACAACTTTCTTATCAGTATCTAAGGTTTCAGTTTGGTGACCCTTTCGTCATCCAAATAGGGAAGGGATTTGGCGGGAGAGGGACATTCTTTGTCAGGAATGAGTCAGAATTCGAGGCGGTCAGAAAAGAACTGTTCGGTAAAAGGGTGAAAGTATCCGAATATCTGGATGGGCTAACCTTAACTCTAAACGCCTGTCTAACCAAATTAGGTACGGTGGCAAGCAAACCCTTTCTTCAGATTACCGGTGTACCGGAATGTGCCGGACATCCTGGCAGTTCATGCGGTAATGCCTGGGGGATGGATTTACCGGACCAGGCTATTTCCAGGACCTTCGATATTACCTTAAAAGTAGCTGACTCTATCGCTGAAGACGGATATCGAGGCATATTCGGCCTGGATTTTATTCTCCATCCTTCAGGCAAGGTATACCTGGTCGAGATCAATCCCCGTCTGACCAATTCTATCCCCATCTTCACCAAGCTTCAATTAATATCTGCTGAAGTCCCCCTTTTAGCCCTTCACATCATGGAATTCCTGGACTTGCTTCCTGTAAAAAGGGAAATACCCCAACGAGCAGGAAATATTAAATCAGGCGGCCAATTAATCTTGCACAATCTGGAAGGAAAAACATGTAAGGTAGGCCGTGATTTCATGTCCGGTATTTATCGGCTGGAGGAAGATCAATTGAAGCGGCTGAGGGAGGGATATTCTATCGAAGACTGTTATGCTGAAGATGAATTCCTGATCATAACCGCTCCTAACGGAAAACAAGTCAACCCTAATATTGAGTGTGCCCGAATCCAGACCCGGGGGCAGATACTGGATAGCAATCTTCAGGTGAAACCGGAACTAAGAAAAATGGTCAGGCAAATTTATACTGATCTCTCCCTTGTGCCTTAGCGGCTGAGTAGGACAGCTTGGCGGAAATACCTCCCGGGTTTCAGCTAATCAGGTTGTCAGGTTCAAGGGGTTGGTCGCTTTGCGCTCTTCGAACCGTGAACCTTGAACCTGGAACCCTGCTGAAACTACCCGGGGACTTCCGCTCGAATCCGCGTTGAGCCCCAAAAAAAAGAGGAGACCATAGTATTGGTCTCCTCTTTAGTGTGATCCAGATGTTTCTCTTCGGCTAACTGATCAGAGAAAGTACGTTTTGCGGAATTGTATTAGCCTGGGCCAGCATAGCTGTCGATGAATTCAGCAGGATCTGATTTCTGACAAAGACGGTACTCTCCGCCGCAAAATCCAGATCCCGAATCCTGGACAGAGACGCTGTTTGATTCTCATGGGCGATCTCATTGTAATTCAACCTGTGCTCCATCCTATTCTGAATGGCTCCCAGGTCAGACCGCTGCATTGAGATTCGATCAATGGCATCACTGAGCAGCCTGATGGCGCTCTCAGCCGCAAAGGTATTGGTTACCCCGTTTTCTTCCAGGACATCGATCTTCAGAGCCTGGGTCGAAACAGTCGAAATGTGGGTCACCACAACTTGATCTTCATTGGCTCCCACATGGAAGATCAACCCTTCCTTGCGCCAGTCAGGATTAGTGAACCCATCGGCCTGGTACGTCGTCCCTGTTGGACCGGCGATGATGTTGACCTGTTCAAAGAAGCCGAAGCCGGAAGTAGATCGACTCTCAGCTATGAAGAGATCATCCTGCAGATTATCGGCCCTGATCCAGAACTTATCGGCAATGGTATCGTAACCCATGGTTGCCTTCGCCGCTTGAGATGCATTGATGGCAGAAATAAGCTCATTGACCGTATCATACTTGGCAATAGAGAAGGTGGCATCATTGATGGTAATGTTCCCGGTGATATACTGATCAAAGTTATGGTAAGTATCATTGGGGTAATCACCGGTTGGAGCGCTGCCGCTTCCATCTCCGGAGCCAAAGACTCCTCCTCGCCAGGCCACTGAATACCGTGAGTCCTCACCCGCTCCGGTTTGAGATACCCGGGAAAGTTTCCGGCCGTCGTCATCATAAACCGCACCATAATTCAGGTTAACCTTGTCTTTATTCAAGATTTCCCTCGTGGTGTTAACCGTTTCCGTATCATCCATCCGCACCTCATAGATGCTTTCAGCGATGGCATTGGGCATCGGAGCCCGAAAGGTGTTGGACTGATTCATAAAGCTGCCATTGTAAGAACCATCCGCATTTTGGGTATGTCCTTCATCATCTAAGATCTCCGTTTCATAGAGGAAATTATTTGTCCCTGATATCGCTGATAGAACGAGGTCCCTGCCTTCAGTCCTGGAAGCAACAATAAACTCATCCCAGTTACGACTATAGGTGATGGTGACATCAGCCTTCTTATTGTTATTAATGGCGTTCATCATCTCATCAATCGTGGCATAGTCAGACACGGAGAAGGTAACCCCATTGATCCGGAAGGAGCCATTGACGTCGTGGTCAAATCCGCCTTTCTGGGCCGTGAAGTTCTTGGTAAGGTCAATGATCCGGGTGTTCTGGGTTCCTACCGGCATGCCGGATTCATCTGCTCCTTCATACTGACTGATAGCCATGGATGTGGGGCCGGGCGGTGGAGTAAGTACACCGATATCGATATTGACCAGCTGGAAAAAACCATAGTTCCCACCGGAGTTCATATCAGCCAACCGCAAAACCTCTCCCGGGGTATCGGAAGCGATTGTGAAGCGGTCATTTATTATATCATAGCTGATGGTTGCATTGGCCTGCACAGACTCGTTAATGGCCCGCATAAAGTCGTTCACCGAATCATAATCCATTATGGAAAACACGGCTGCATTGACCATGACATAACCACCTGGAGTCATGGCTGTGCCATTAGCTGTCTCAAAACCGGCTTCGGAAAACTTGGCGTAGATATCGATGGTTGATCCGCTGTCAGTAACCTGCTCTCCACTGCTTCGTGATGCCTTCCAGGTCCATGGCGCTGTTTCAGAGAAATTCCCGGTAAGCAGCTTCATGGCGTTAAACTCAACCGCATCAGCCTGTTGATTGACTGACTCCAATAACTGGTCAACCTCGGCCTGAACCATCTCCCGCTGATCGGGTGATAGAGAACCATTAGCCGCTTCAATGGCCAGGACTCTCATCCGTTGAAGCATGGCCTGTATCTCCTGCATGCCTGCCTCAGCCGTCTGGACAACACTGATGCCATCTAAGAGATTTCTGGTGCCTTGTTCCAGGCCTAAAACTTGGCTGTCAACTCTTTGCGCTATAGCTAATCCAGCAGCATCGTCGCTGGCCCGATTGATCCGAAGACCACTGGACATCCTCTCTAAATTCTTCGCTAAGGCCCGGTTAGTTGACGATAAATTGCGTTGAGAATTAATAGCTGGTACATTATGAACTATTCTCACGACAATCCCTCCCTGTTAATGTATTTGTTCCCTCAAACCTCCCAGTTTTAAGGGGACCCTCAGATCAGGGGTCAAAGAGACCTCCCAGTTTTTTTAACCCCTGATCTTCGGGCCTTTTTACAAGGTTTTCTTCCTTGTGGCTGCCACCAACGCTGTCTTGCATCTCCTTGCCGATTGGCAGTAAGTGAAAGGAAAAATAGTATAATTAATAAGCCTTCCACTTATTTTTTGAGACTATGGCTTTGATCAACCTCCGAACCCGGGCCCGGTCGTACGCCCCGCACCCGCGGTTTAGCAGTTTGATCTTTCCCGACTTTATAATTTTCAGAGATGCGCAGTCTCCGGGTTAGTCAGAAAAAATTACCATTAAGACAGCTAACTTCAACAGCCATTACTGAACTCATCCGATTTCGGATTTCGGATTTCAGATTGCGGATTAGGGATTGCTAAACGAGGATTCTCAATCCGAAATCCGCAATCCGCAATCATTAGAGCTCACTAACCGTTGCTGAAGGGCAGAAAATTTTTCGATCACCTCCTTAAAAAAGAGTTTCGAGTTCCGAGTTGCGAGTTGCAAGTTCCGAGTTTCGAGTTTCAAGCCCCAAGTCTTAAAAAACACGAAACTCGGAACCCGAAACTCGAAACTTCAGTTAATGTCTGATTAGCCAATCAATGTTAATACATTTTGCGGCAAGGTGTTGGCTTGAGCCAACATAGCCGTTGATGAAGAAAGCAGGATCTGGTTCTTTACAAAATCGATCGTTTCACTGGCAAAATCCAGATCTCTGATGCGTGATAGAGCTGCCGATTGTTCCTCATAGGCGACCTCATTATAAGCTAAGTGGTGCTCCATCCGGTTTTGAATAGCCCCCAGGTTAGACCTTATACTGGAGACATGGTCAATGGCATTTCCGAGAAGCCTGATGGCGCTCTCAGCCGCAAAGACATTGGTTACTCCGTTCCCCTCCAGGACATCGATCTTCAGCGCCCGGCTCGAAACAGTGGCGATATGGGTCACAATAACCTGGTCTTTGTTCGCCCCCACATGGAAGAGCAATCCTTCCGGCCGCCAATTTTCATTGGGCGGGGATTTACGTTCGTAAGTCCCCGGAGAAATATTGGCCGTGGTTAAAAAACCGTACCCGGATGTTGACTTGCTTTCATTCAGAAACAGGGTGCCTTCCAGCCTGTCATTTCGGATAACAAACTTATCTTCCAGGTTATCGTAGTAGATAGTTGCCCTGGCCTTATCCGAGGCATTGACGGCCTTCATAAAGTCGTTGATCGTATCATAGGCTGCTACGGAAAAAGTAGCATCGTTAATAGTTACGCTTCCGGTGACCGGTTGTTTGAAATTGCCGCCGTTTGCCCAGTCATTCCAGGCGGTAGCCCCTGTCTTAAAAATGTCTAAGTCCGGCCCGTTAGGCAATATTTCATAGACACCTTCGGCGGCTGCATTGCTGCTGGGGGAAGGATAGCGGTTCTTGTCGATTTTGATGGTTGTCAGAAAATCGACTTCTCCTGTTCCGGTCCCACCAGCAGAGAGGATTAAATCTTCTCCTTTGATATCGCTTTTGATCGTGTACTCATCATGTTTTGAGTCATAGGAAATAGTTACTCCTGCCTGGCGGTCAGTATTGATCGCCTCCATAAAATGCCCTACGGTCGCATAATCAGCCACACTGAATTTGACTCCATTGATCTTTACCCAGCCGCCGACCGAATCGTCAAAGCCGGCTTGACTGAAGGCCTGGGTGGTATCAATGATATGTTTGTTCTCCGTGTAATGCTCGCCATTGGCTACCTCTGTTCGAGAAATGGCGTTAGCCACCGGTCCCGGCGCAGCCGAAGTGCCGGTTTCAATATTGGCCACATTAAAGAAGGCCCTGGACATATCGCTGGCTGATTGACTTAGCCTGAGGGCCTCACCAGGGGTGTCACTGAAGATCTTGAAAATATCAAGGTCTTCATCGTAAGTTATCGTTACCCCGGCTTTTTGAGATTCATTGATCGCATCCATAAACTCCCTGGTAGAGTTATAATCACTTACTGAGAAGATAGCCCTGTTGATGATAACTGAGCCTTCCGGAGTTACCAACCGGGACCCGGTGTTTGGGTCGTAGGTCTCATAGCCGGCCTCGGAGAACTTGGCGTAGATGTCTATTTTACCTGCGCCGGAAGAGGCTTCAAAAGTACTGGAACGTTCGGCCCGGTATCTAAGGGGCTCGGTAGCTGAAAAATCCCCGGTAAGCAGCTTCAGATTATTAAATTCGGCTGCTTCAGCCTGCTGGTTGACAGACTCTAAAAGCTGGTTTATCTCAGCCTGGATCATCTCTCGCTGATCCGGAGACTCAGAACCGTTGGCTGACTCAATAGCCAGAACCCTCATCCGCTGAAGCATCTTCTGGATTTCATCCATGCTTGCTTCAGCCGTTTGAATAACTGAAATGCCATCTAACAGGTTTCTGGTGCCCTGTTCGAGTCCCAGAACCTGAGAATCTATCCGCTGAGAAATGGCTAACCCAGCAGCATCGTCGCTGGCCCGATTGATCCGTAAACCTGAAGAAAGTTTTTCCAGGTTTCTGGCTAAGGCCCGGTTTGTTAGCCCTAATTGCCGATGCGAATTTAGGGCCGGTATATTATGAATTACTCTCACGTCAATCACCCTCCCTGATGATTTATTTGGTATTTGTTCTCCGCGCCTTCCATTGCGCTTGGAGGGCCGTTGAATTCAGAGGCCCGGGATCAAAGATTAAAGGTTTGGTATAATAAATTTTTCTTAGATCCCGGCCCCTGAATTTCCGGCCTTTTTACAAGGTCTGCTCCTTGTGGGGCAGTTATCGTAATCTGGCCTTGTCCATCGTTTGGGCCACTCAAGTCAAAAATGGGAAATGGGAAATTAGGAAATGGGAAGTGTCTTGTTTTATTTCCTATTTCCCATTTCTTACTTCCTATTTTAAAATGGCCGAAACGATGGACAATGACCGTAATCTCCTCTAACTACCCGGCTGACTGATAAATACAAGGGCTCAAACTCGTATTCATCTGTCAAACTACAGTTATCGTAATTTCCCCTAATCGGCCGGCTAACTGATAAATACTCAGGCTCAACATCGTATCCATCTGTCAACCGGCTGGTTTGCCGGTATCAATCGATCATCTTCCTGTTACCCTCCCTAAGAATATCAGGAAGATGTATCTTTAATATCCAGGATCGTGGGTCCGGACTTGTTTCACGATATCCTGAACGTCTAATACCAGGTTTTGATAAGCGCTCCAGCAACCGCTACTGAATTCGGGGTCCTCCCTGAACACCGAATTCACTAGCAGTTGCTGAAGACTTGGTTTTCCTCCCAATTTAGTATTAAGTATTAATTATAATCAGATAATTTTAGTGGAAATCAACCTCCTTTCTTTGGCCTGGGAGGAGATATTACTACTCTCCTCCCCTATAAAAGCTAAATACCTGCCGATTCTCAATATCTCATGTTACTATTCCTCGAGTAACGGCTGCCTGGATCAAAGTCCCGGTTTGGATTAAATCCTTCTAAACTCGCAGCCAGTGTCCGGTACTGACGCGATCTCAGGGGAATAATCTGTCTTGCTTAAGGAATAAAGAATCCGGACCATCTCTTTCTTCCTTCAGTCAAAACGATTACCCGGGGCTTTGAATCCTCTTCAGCAACCACTACTAAACTAGTACAGCTCGGCGGAAGTTCCTGGGTAGTTTCACCAGGGTTCCAGGTTCCAGGTTCCAAGTTCCAGGTTCCAGGTTCACGGTTGGTCGCCTTACGTTCTTCGAACCCTGAACCCTGAACCTTGAACCCTGAACCCTGAACCTTTAACCGACGGGAAACTTCCGCCGACGTGTACCAGGGCTTCCTCCCTGAATCTTCCAAGTCTACTAGCGGTGACTGAAGATATAGCGCCTGGAGATTATTGAGTATGATTTATTTAGTTGTCAGTGGTCAGTGGTCAGTTGTCCTTTGGTCCCTTAGGTCCCTTTGGTCCTTTTAGTCCTTTAACCCTGACCACCGACCACTGACTAATTCCTTAACCTAATAATTGGAGGACACTCTGAGGCATCAGATTGGCTTGAGCCAACATAGCCATTCCGGACTGAGATAATATCTGATTTCGGGTGAAAAGCGTTGTTTCAGAAGCCATATCAAGGTCGCGAATCCTGGCTTCCGAAGCGGTCATTTCTTCATATTCTATACCCACGAAATTCATGGTATGCTCTAACCGGTTCTGATAGGCGCCTAAATTAGCGCGCTGGACCGAAACCAGATCAATCGCATCCGAGAATTTCTTGATCGCACTTTCAGCCCTTTCTCTGGTAGTCAGTCCATTCACCTTCAACATATCTATTTTCAACCCGGCCGTAGTCAGGGTTTGAATATGAATACCAAAGGTTTGATCCTTATTGGCCCCCACGTGGAGAACAAGGCTTCCTTCCCATTCCTCAAACCCATCAGGCACCGCCGGCTTAGTTGTTCCAATGGCCATGTTGATTTCCTTGAAGAAGGTGCTGCCTGCTGAAGAAGCAACCTCGGCAATATTAAGGTTTTCACCGGGGGTGTCGCTTCTGAGAATGAATTGATCGGTTCTCTTGTCATAGCTCATAGTTACATCGGCCGCCTCATTCCGGTTGACATCGTCCATAAATTCCTGAACGGTTTCGTAATCGGCAATAGAGAAGATTTGGCCATTAATGATCACTACTCCTCCGATATCCCGGCCTCTAAAATTGTCCGCATTAAATCCGCCCAGTAAATCAACATAAGTTTCATCAAGCTTTACCTTTTCTGTACTCGTTGTGGCGGCAGTCAGACTGGGGGCAACATAAAGGAGGGGTCGGATGCCTACCCCGGTAAGGAAGCCGATTTCGTCGGCTGTTCCGGCCGAGGTGGTTTCCTCCAGGAGAAGGTCTGCATCCGGAGTATCTCCGCGAATAGTAAATTGATCGGTATCAGCCGTATAGCTGATGGTGGCATCGGCCCGGGCAGACTCGTTAATGGCCTTCATAAAATCCATGACACTATTATATCTGGCTAAGCTGAATTTTTCTCCATTAACCGTGACCGTGCCGGTAACCGGTATGTCAAATCCGGCTGAAGAAAAAGGCTTGGCAATATCAATGATATTGTTATTGGTGATGTAATCGGCGTCTGTGCCATCAAGGGCAGATTGGTAGCGAGTAATAGCTGTAGCGGCGTGATCAAAGACAGCCGGGGTGGTTCCTGCGTCAATATTAGTCATGGTCAGGAAACCATGTCCTGATGTGGCTGGTTTTTCGAGGAGGGTCAGGTTTGCTCCAATTTCTTTGCTCTTAAAGATAAATTTGTCAGCGCTCTTATCGTATTCTAAGGTTACTCCGGCCTCTTGTGAGGCGTTAACGGCATTAATAAATTTTTTAACTGAAGAATAATCAGCTATAGAGAAAGTAACTCCATTAACAATGATGGAGCCGTCCGGGGTTCCCCCATCAAAGCCGGCTGTGGAAAATCGGGCATTGAGGTCTATGCGGCTTGTGCCTTCAACTACTTCCCTCCGGCTGTCTGCCTGAGTTAAGGGGTACGGAGAATCCTTTGAAAAATTACCCGTAAATAACTTTAATGTATTGAACTCGACCGCTTCGGACATCCGGTCAATCTCTTCCAGGATTTGATCCACCTCGACCTGCACCAAACCCCTGTCTTCGTCAGTGTAGGTACCGTTAGATACCTGGACGGATAAAACTCTCATCCGCTGAAGCATCTTGTGGATTTCTTCCAGCCCGGCTTCAGCCGTCTGAACGACCGAAATTCCATCCATAGTATTCTTAAGGCCCTGGTCAAGACCACTTATCTGTGAACGAAGTTTTTCTGAAACAGCCAGCCCCGCCGCATCGTCAGCAGCCCGATTGATCCGGTAACCGCTGGATAATTTCTCTATATTTTTATTCAGCATTTCATTGGTAATCTGCAAATGCCGCTGCGCAAAGATAGCGCTGATATTATGCATGATTCTCATATTCATCATCCTCCCTGATTCTTCTCCCTGGGCCTCCCTGTCCAGAGGACTTAATAATTATTAATTATTAATTATTAATTATTAATTAGTCTACTTATTCCTCAATAAGTTATTTTAGTATTCCTTAGTAAATTAAAAACAGGTGAAGTCTTCCGCCCGACTTCCTGTTCATCACCTCCTTTTTAATTAGATGCGCGGGGCGGCCTTGATCATCGTTTCGGCCACTCAAGTCGAAAATGGGAAATGGGAAATTAGGAAATGGGA
>JASEGY010000170.1 GCA_030019105.1 bacterium
ACCTCTGAACCTGACAACCTGAACGGGTTCTACCATAACTTTTGAAGAGGATACACTTTCTCTGTAAATCAGATCTATCCCCTCCGGCTGATACTCCTGTTGCCACATGGAATAGCACGAGGAGCAGTTGAAGATGATTTTTCCTGCCCCCAACTTTCGAACTTCCCCGGACGTTATGCTGCCTGCAGCTCTCGAATTCCTCATTTATCCCGAGCCTTTTTAAGGCAGCCCGCAACACCACTCACGAGGCCCCAGTACAGCAAAATCAACCCCTTCTGTCACTAAACATTTTAACTTACCTAATGCCTGCTGGTGTGAGGAGATGAGAAAGGAGGCCTTACAGCCCACAAAGTAGACCACCTCACTTTTCTCCTGATGAGTTTTCGCAACCATGATTTGGTTTGAGCGTGGCTAAAATTTGTGGGAGTACCCAACTCAATGCCTGAGCCACTGGATAAGATTCCAGCCATCAGTGAATCTGTTAAGGTTCTCCACAGATTTTAGCCACACTCAAATGAAACCCTAAAGGTATCTTCTTCAAATCTAAGGGTAAGAGCTAAAGGGTTCAAAGTACTAATGGGTGAACACCCCGAAGCATGTCTCTATGCATAAATAGCTGACAGCAAAAATGTTGTAAAAGAGATGTCGCGCCTTCCTTCAGGAACATCCGTTTCAAAGACTATTTGAGAACTTTTCACTGTCGAGTAGAAAATAGTTCGCAGGTTTTTCCAGGAATTTTTGTTTATATCTATAAAGATGGTACGGCAAAAAGTCTAATTTTTGAGTTTTTAAGTCTCGTAAGTCCAGTATTTTTAAGGCCTGCTTTTTGGGATTTAGACTTTTTGCCTAACCATCTATAAAGGTCTGTGGTAAAATGGGAGACGAAAAGGAGGACAAATATGTTTGATAAATCGAAGGTCAATTTTGTAAACGATGCCTTAATGTTTCTTTGTATAATGGCCATAACCGGGATAGGGTTTCTCATGAAATTTGTTTTAATCCCTGGCCAGGAGAGATGGGTTAAATATGGTAGAAATGTAGAACTTTCTTTGTTTGGGATGGACCGACATGAATGGGGAGAGATTCATCTTGTGCTTGGTTTCGTCTTGATTGGATTGTTGGTTCTTCACATTATCCTTCACTGGAAAATGATACTGTGTCTCTACCGCAAATTAATAGGTAGCCAAAGAGTAAGAAGAATAATTGCCGCGGTATTTATAATTGTTTGTTTAATCGGATTAATCTTCCCCTTTATCGTCAAGCCTGAGGTGCAAGGTCTGAGCCGAGGAGAAGGACGTCACAGCGCACTGCACCAACGTCCCCTAAAACCCTCAGAGCCTGAATAAAAATTATCCGCAAGTTTTCTGGATGATCGGTGTTTATAATAGTTATAGGAGGCAAGAGATAATGAAATACCGGATAATGCCGCTTCTGGGCTTATCATTTTTACTGGCTGCGGGGACGGGCTGTCAGACACTAAGCAAACATCGTATTGCGGCCGACAGGGCTGCCCTGGACATTATTGCCCAAAAGCAAAAAGAGGCGCTCGGCAAAACCGAACCCTTCACCATTGAACGGCCCGGCAATATCTTGCGCCGCCGCCTTTTGCAGGATCAAAAATTGCCTTACTCCGGACCAGCTTCTTTGGGGAGCGACCAGCTCGTGCCCATCAAGCACTGGCCTGAAAAAGAATATCCTGAAACCACCCCATCTATGGGGCCGAGTGTTTTAATCCCCACCGACAGTCCCCTAAACTTGTCGCTCCTGCAAGCCTTACAGGTAGGCGCCCAAAACAGTTTCGACTATCAGACTAAAAAAGAAAAGATATTTCAGGCCGCCCTGGAGCTTGACCTGGAAGAGGATGCGTTTCGAAACACCTTTATCGGGCAAATGGAAAGCTTGCTAAAGCGGGATGGCCGCGGGGATGAAAGGCTCACGGGAACAGAAAACAGCGGCTCGATTGATTTCAGACCTCGTGCTTTGCCCTCGCCAAATCGACAATAAGCCTTTTGGCCACAGGTAGTTGTGCAATAATTGGACAGTCGCATCCGTCAATCTCTAATCATCAGACTACTTTATTATCAATTTGCATACTATGCTTGCTTATTGTCAATCAAGACTGTCCAGAAATTGCCCTTATTCCAGATATGAAAGCACGAGGTCTGGATTTAAGCCAGAAGCTTAAAAGCGACCTCGAATTCAGCACGGCGCTGGCCGTCAACCTGGCTAATTTATTGACACCGGGCAAGGCCTCCTCATTGGGAATCACCGCGGATGCCACGATTTCAATTCCTCTTTTACGGGGGGCGGGCAGGCATATTGTGACCGAATCCCTGACCCAGGCCGAGCGAGATGTGGTCTATGCCATTTATGAATTTGAGCGGTTCAAGAAAACCTTTGCCGTTGATGTCGCCCGGGCATATCTGGAAACCCTGAAGCAATTAGACAGAGTGAAAAACGCCGGAGAGAATTATCGCAGTGTAATTGCCTCAGCCCGGCGCTCGCGCCGGCTGGCGGATGCCGGCTGCATACCGGAAATCGAGGTTGACCAGACTGTTCAAAGCGAACTGCGCGCCCGTGACCGCTGGATCAGTGTTCAATTAGCCTTTCAAAATCAATTGGATTCCTTTAAGACCTTATTGGGCCTGCCTCCGGATGCCAAAATCGAGCTGGACAGAAGCGATCTGGAACTGCTTCTGGAACCGGCCGTAAGAATGATCAATAAAATTACTCAGGAAGAAAAGGAACAGCCTGATAAAAACATCCTGCCTGCCGATGCCCCCATAGAGTTAATCCCTCCCGATAGAGAGAATCCGGGGCCGCTGGAGATGGATGGATCCGGGGCAATTCTACTGGCTCTGGAAAACCGGCTGGACTTGAAAATCGCGGAAGGCAGAATTTATGATGCTCAAAGGGCTGTGGTCGTGGCCGCTGATGCGACAGGCGCGGAATTAACATTATTGGGATGGTTCACTTTAGTGTGAAGCTTGCGGGTATGTGGATAACTGTTTGTAGTAGCAAAGCTTGCTTTGCTTGAGTAGGATTAGCAGAGCAAGCTCTGCGACTACAAGTTGCCCGGAAGAAATCACAGGAAAAACGATGAAAATGAACCGTCCCACATTATTCGGCTCCGCCCGACTTGGTGAAAACAGGACTATTGCCACTGCCGACAAAGAAGACGCCAAACTGAAAAGCGAAGCCGGGCTTTATTCCGCCTGGCTTACCCTCGATCTTCCCTTTGAAAGAACCGCCGAGCGCAATAAATACCGCAACAGTTTGATTGCTTTAGAACAGCAGGTTCGCGAAGCGCAGCAGCTTGAAGACAACATCAAGCTTTCCATCAGGGGCAAGTTGCGCGATCTGCTGCAAGCCCGCGAAAGCCTGCAAATCCAGGCCAGATCCGGCTATGTGGCCGAAAAGAGAGTGAAAAGCGTCAGCCTGTTTCTTGAGGCGGGCCGGGCCCAGATGCGTGACCTGCTGGAAGCCCAGGATGCGCTATTGAGCGCCCAAAATGACCTGACCGCCGCTGTGATTAATTACCGGGTCGCCGAGCTGGAACTTCAGCGGGATTTGGAACTGCTGCAGGTAAACAGTGACGGTTTGTGGCAGGAATATATACCGTAGCAAAGCCTCAGTAAGTTTCGGGGGATTTGTCCTATAGGACTTATAAGTCTTATAACGTGGATTTCGACACCCCTTTGGGAAAAATCTCGATTTTTTAAGTGCCGATAAACATTACTTCTCTGGATTTTGGGGTAACCTCCAAGAATTCCAGAAATTGGCTTTTCAGGGGCAAAACCGAGTTTTTGGGCTTTTTTGGGCTACGGTAGATGATTGGCCGGAATGCCGCAATCTGCTGTAAGTGCTGACTACTTCTAAGCTTAAAAAATAGACAAAACCGATAGCGCCCTGTCGAAATCCACGTTAGAAGACTTCACCTACCAGAGAAATCTGGCCGACCTCAACAGTAAGGTTAAGGAAGCGGAAATGGCTTTAGATCGAACCAAACGGAAATCCAGGGCAAATGTTGTCCAGGCGGAGGCCGATCTTAAAGCTAAGGAATCCGAATTTGAGAGGCAGAAAGACAAATTGCAAAAAACGGAAAGGCAGATCGAAAAGGCCAGAATCTGTGCCCCTTCAGACGGCCAGGTTATTTATGCCACCAGCACCCAGATGGGGGGATTTCGATCCAATGTGGAACCCCTCGAAGCGGGCCGGGAGGTCCGTGAATCCGAGGAACTGATCCATCTGCCCACGACCGCATCCGTGAATGTTGAATTCAGCATTCATGAGGCCAGCCTGAAAAAAGTCAGGCTCGGCCTGCCCGCCCGGGTGACGGTGGATGCCCTGCCGGGAAAGGTGTTTGCCGGCACCGTGGCCGTCATTGCCCCCCTTCCTGATGCCCGCAGCGCCTGGATGAATCCTGATCTGAAGGTTTACAGGAGCGAATTGCAGCTTGACGGCAATCAGAGCGCCTTGCGGGCCGGGATGAGCTGCAAGGTGGAGATTATCGTGGCCGAATATGATGAGGTCATGTATGTCCCTGTTCAGGCGGTTGCAAGGGTAGGGACACAGATCGGTGTCTATGTGATGAAAGGGGACAATAACCCGGAATTCCGGGCGGTGGAGATCGGCCTGGACAACAATCGCATGGTGCATATCAAAAGCGGACTTCAAGAAGGGGATATTGTTTCGCTCATCCCGTCTCTGGCGGATTCAGCAGTCGAACCGGCCCCGACCGGCAGAAATCATGTCCCTGATGAAGATTCTTCCGCGGAAGAAAGAGGAAGGCCGGATAATGAGAATCCTGCCAATGGAGAAGATAAAAAACCTGACTAACCCGGAGGTGAAGAGGAAGGTTCTAAAAACATATCACCGCAGGACCGGGAAAAATCCCGTGAGACCTTCCGGAACCTGTCACCTGAAGAGCAGGAAAAACTCCGGGAGAGCTTGAAAAACATGCCGCCGGAAGAGAGACGGAAAAGAGGTGCTGCTCATCGTTCGGGCCAGTCGGAATAGAGTCACAGTCCACACAGTCCACATAGTTCATATAGCTCTTAAGATAAATATTTTGGGGTAAGCGAATTCAAGACAGGTTATGTAGCTTTCGGAGTTAATCCTTTAGGATTTCATTAGTTATGAAAGGCTAAAGCCTAAACTCCAAAGGATAACCAACCCCAAAATCTTTTTCATGAAGTCTATAGAATGCAGAAAGGCCGGTAAATATGGAAATTATCGGATTGGAAAAGGTACACAAGGTGTATCGGATGGGCCAACAGGAAGTGAAAGCCTTAGCCGGGGTGTCGGTCTCTTTCGGGAAAGGAAGTTTCTGGGCAATTATGGGACACAGTGGGTCAGGCAAAAGCACGATGATGAATGTGCTTGGCTGCATGGACCGGATAAGCCGGGGCCGTTATATTCTGGAAGGCCGGGACATCAGCGCCCTAAATGATGATGCCCTCAGCGAGCTTCGGCTCAGGCGTTTTGGGTTCATCTTTCAGAGCTTTAACCTGATTTCACAATTGACCGTCCAGAGAAACATCGAGCTTCCCCTGTATTATCTTGGCTGGGATGCCGCTCAAAGCGCCGAACGGGCCGTGTCCCTGGCCGGCCAGGTGGGCCTGGCGGACCGCTTGAATCATCGTCCCACCGAGTTATCCGGGGGGCAGATGCAGCGCGTGGCGATTGCCAGGGCTCTGGCGAATGACCCGCAGATTCTCCTGGCCGATGAACCCACCGGCAATCTGGACACGGCCACCGGGAAGCAGATTCTGGAGCTTTTGACTCAGCTCAACCGGCAGGGCAAGACGATCATTATGGTCACGCACGAGGCTGACATCGCCGCCTATGCCGGCCGGCGGTTACATATGAAAGACGGCCTGGTCGAAAGGATTGAGGGAAACCATGTGGAAGCCGACTAAATTCATTCGTAACGTGCAGTTGGGCATCGAAAACCTTCTGCTGCATAAACTGCGGTCATTCCTGACCATGCTGGGCATTGTCTTCGGCGTCGGCAGCGTTGTGGCCATGATCTCTGTCGGAGAAGGGGCCAGCAAGGAAGCTTTGGAACAGATCAGGAAATTAGGCACGAATAATATTATAATTACCGGAATGAAGCCGGTGGAGGAAGAATCTGCAGGCGCTATGACCAGCAGGATGAGCATCTACGGCTTAACCTATGATGACCATCAAAGAATCAGGGAAACCTTTGAGTCCGTGGAAAAAGCGGCCCCGGTCAAGATACTGCGCCAAGAAAGCCGTTTGGGGGAAAGGCAATTAGAGCTGCGGGTAGTGGGGACTACCCCTCAATGGTTTAAATTGGTGGCAAGGCCCGTCATTGCCGGGCGGATGCTTTCGGAATCGGATGAACAGAAAAAGACGCCGGTTGCGGTTCTGACGGAATACGGGGCGCGCCGGCTTCTGGCCGGCGAGCATACCATCGGCCAGTTTATCCGGATCGGCTCCGATCAATTTCAGGTTATCGGCATTGTCAAAAGCGAGGGCGGCCAGGCGGGCAACATCCAGATACCGGACCAGGAGGTGGACGCCTATATTCCGCTTGACCTGGCCCGCATTTATTTTGGAGATGCCATCCACCGGAGGACCTCCGGCTCGATGGTATTTGAACTGGTCGAACTGCACCAGATCATCGTGCAGGTCAACAGTATGGATCGTGTGGAATCAACTGCGCAGGCCATCGAGGAGATGCTGGCCCGCTTCCATAAAAAGAAAGACTACCAGATGAGTGTGCCCTTAGCCTTGTTAAAACAGGCTGAAGCAACCAAACGGACATTTAATATTGTCTTGGGCTCCATTGCCTGTATCAGCCTGCTGGTGGGCGGAATCGGCATCATGAATATCATGCTGGCCTCGGTTACCGAACGCACCCGTGAGATTGGCATCCGCCGCGCTATCGGCGCCAAAAGAAAACAGATCATCCTGCAATTCCTTATTGAAACCGTGGTGCTTTCCACCACAGGCGGACTGGCCGGAGTCAGTCTTGGCCTTTTGATCCCCTTAATGATCACCTGGTTTTCCGGAATGCCTACCGTGGTGACGGTCGAAGGGGTGCTCCTGCCGCTGCTCATCAGCGCCGGCATTGGCATCATATTCGGCCTGTATCCCGCCCGGCACGCCGCCAATGTTGATCCCATCGTCGCCCTCCGCCACGAATAGATATACAATAAGCGGGATGGTTCACCTTACTGTGAAAGCTTGCGGCTAAAAATTATCGTAAGCATTCAGTGAAACCGTATTGCAAGAAATGTAAAATTATTTTACGGAAGCT
>JASEGY010000171.1 GCA_030019105.1 bacterium
TGTAAGTTGTAAGTTGTAAGTTGTAGGTTCGCTGGTGTGACGGTTAACTTACAACCTACAACTTACAACCTACAACCTACAACCTACAACCTACAACCAAATACACCAATAGATTTGAAGAGGATACATTAGAAAGTATGAAGGCCCAATTTCCAATTTCTAATTTCAATGTTCCGTGAACACTTATCGTCTTTGCGAGATTTTCACACTTTATGGAGCAGTTACTGACTTCTGATTAAACATGCCAAGTATATCCATCAAGCGAATCCTGGAAGAGTGTGGCGAACGGCTTCGATTAGAAGTGGCCGCCGGTGGAAGCAAAATCGGGCTAAAAAAAAGAGTATCTGCCACGTCTATTAACCGTCCGGGTTTAGCGTTAACCGGATATATGGAACATTTTACTTATCGCAAAATCCAGGTTCTTGGGAAACTTGAGATATCTTACCTTAATAACCTCACCCCGGCTCAACGACTTGAGAACTTAAATCGCCTCTTTGAGCATGAAATTCCCTGTTTCATCGTTACCTGGAATCAGGGAATCCCTCCTGAATTGGTGGCCTTAGCTGAAACCCAACAAATTCCTATTCTCAAAACATCCTTGAGAACGGTCATGCTTATTACCCAGCTTACCCTCTATCTGGAGGATAAGTTTGCTGCTGAGACCACTATCCATGCTTCTCTGGTTGATGTCTTCGGTATGGGGGTTTTGATGCTTGGACGAAGTGGGGCGGGCAAAAGTGAATGTGCCCTGGAGTTATTAGAGCGGGGACATCGTCTTATTGCTGATGATATAGTTGAAATCAAACGGGTGGGAAATAAACTGCTTGGAAAAGGAGCGGAACTTATCAAGTACCATATGGAAATCAGGGGTCTTGGGATCATAAACATAAAGGAGCTTTTTGGTGTTTCGGCTATATGTGATACAAAAGAACTCGAATTAGTGGTTAACTTAGAAGAATGGAGACAGGAAGAATATGATCGGCTGGGACTGGAAGAGAAGGCCTATACCCTTTTAGGAGTAAAACTGCCCTATCTTATTATTCCGGTTAAACCGGGAAGGAATATCGCTATCATTACTGAAGTTGGAGTTATGAACCAGAGACTGAAGTATATGGGCTATCACCCGGCCGAGAAATTTAACCAGAGATTGGTTGATTGGATGGAAACAACAAAAACAGGGCAAGATGGCACGGCAGAAAGTAGTCAGTAGCAACCGGGTTTCTTGAAGAAATCCGGTTTCTGTACCACAAATATCGGCTTTTTTGCCTGACTATCAGGGCAAGGTTAAAAAAAAATGACTGATGGGCGGTTTATTATTATCACCGGTCTTTCCGGCGCTGGGAAAACCCAGGCCGCTGATTTTTTTGAAGACCGTGGATTCTTTTGTGTCGATAATCTTCCTACTACTTTGATCCCTATTTTTGCTGAATTATGTAAACAGTCGAAGAATCCGATAAAAGATATTGTCTTAGTTATTGACATCAGAGAGGGAGAATTTTTAATCGACCTTTTTGACGCCTTAAGCAAGATTTTTCAAAAGGGGATCGAATACAAAATCCTTTTCCTTGATGCCTTAGACAGTGTTCTAAGCCGCCGGTTCAAAGAGAGCAGAAGAAGACATCCTTTAGGTGGGGGCCGGTTTTTGGAGGAGTATATCCAGGCTGAAAGAAAAAGTTTGATGCCCCTTAAAGAGAGGGCCGATCTGGTTATCGACACCTCTTATCTTACCCCTGGTGATCTATGGGAGAAACTGAAGGAATCCTTTCTTCCCCTGTCCAAACCAAAGGAAATGACCACTATTCTTAACTCCTTTGGCTATAAGTACGGGGCTCCGATGGACGCTGATCTCCTCTTTGATGTTCGTTTTCTACCTAATCCGCATTATATAGAAGAACTTCAACCTCTGACCGGAAAAGACAAACCGGTAATTGATTATGTTATGCAGTGGCCGGTCACGAAAAATTTCCTCAATATTTTCTTCGAGTTAATAAAATTTCTTATCCCCCAGTATATGGCCGAAGGTAAGACTTACCTGACAATAGGTATTGGCTGCACTGGAGGCAAGCACCGGTCTGTTACCCTAACCGAAATGTTGAAGGATTTTATTCAACAGCAGGGCCTGAAGGTCAATTTGATTGTAAGACACAGGGATATGGATAAATAGGAAGTAAGAAATGGTAAATAGGAAATAAATCAAGATACTTCCCATTTCCGGCCTTGTCCATCGTTTGGGCAAAAAGTGCTTGAGCAAATTGGGTGTTGTAGTTGCAGAGCTTGCTCTGCCGTAATGTCGAGCAAGCTCGACCACTACAAAATTGATCCCATTGCCCAAACGATGGACAAGGCCCCATTTCCTAATTTCCCATTTCCCATTTCCCATTTTCGACTTGAATGGCCGAAACGATGAACATCGCCGATAAATAAAGGAGGAGGTTGTGATGGAAACAAAACAAAAAGAAATGACATATCCGCCACTAAGGAAACGTGAAATGGCTGAGAAGGGAAGAGCTGTTTATCGCAGGATCAAAGATGAATTAGAGAAAGAACATAAAGGGGAACTCGTCGCTATTGACGTTGATAGTGGTGACTATTTTCTTGGCGAGACCCCAATTGAGGCCACGACGAAAGGAAGGGAAAAATATCCGGATAAATCCTTTTATGTCATGCGAATCGGTCATCGAGCCGTATATCATTTTAGTGGTCCTGTTCCTGTGAGGTGGGGACTGTGATAGAAGGTTATATTGATATAGCCGGACGGCCAATGGTGGACATTATTGCCATTGGGGCTGAAGAGGAAATACCTCTTTCGGCTATCATCGACACAGGATTTAATGGGGATATTTACCTGCCGACGAGGGTGGCGGTAAGATTGGGCTTAAAGCTGAATAATACGTTTCCTGTCGAATTTGCCGATGGCTCAATAAAGGAAGAGTTGGTCTTTGTAGGTAAGGTAAAATGGGGCAATCAGGTGAAAACAGTAGATGTGCTTCTTACCCAGTCTGATGATGTCCTGGTAGGCACAGGTCTATTAAAGGATTCTGAATTGAAGATCGGTTTTCTGAGCAGGAGGTTGGTTATTCAAAAGGAGGAGCTAAAATAAGATGTTGTTGCCAAAGGATTTTTTTGACTTGTCCGGATTCAAACACCGGGCCCTTTTCGAGGAAGACAAGCCCGTCTGGGAGAGTCTGAAGAGGATCAAGCCGTATATTAGAGAAGTAATCAAGCCTAATGTAAGCAAGATAAGAAAAAGGGGGGATGTGCTGCCTAAGACAGCAGTTCTCTACCAGGACGAAGTCATAGATGAAGGGTATGAATTTGAGACCGGGGATCCGGCCAAGGGGCAATTTAAGGTGATTTATCAAGGAGAGATACTTGTCGGGGCCATAGTTATTTACGCCGGAGTAAGCCTCTTTGATGATCAAATCTATATCGGAGAAGGAACCGTGGTTGAACCGGGGGCATTGATAAAAGGGCCGACAATCATTGGCTGCGGCACAGAAATCAGGCAGGGTGCTTATGTCCGTGGTGATTGCCTGATCGGAGACCGCTGTGTCGTGGGGCATACCACGGAAATCAAGACGGGGGTTATGCTGAACGAAGCCAGGGCTGGACATTTCGCCTATATCGGAGACAGTATCCTCGGCTACGAAGTCAACCTGGGGGCCGGAACCAAACTGGCTAATTTGAAGATGGTGGCCTCTGCTGTCTCTTTAAAGATTGAAGGTAAAAAGTATGATACCGGCCTGCGGAAATTCGGGGCTATTATGGGAGATAAGGTCGAAACCGGCTGTAACTCGGTGACCAGCCCCGGGACTATTTTAGGGCCAAAGTCTCTGGTCTATCCTAATACCACCGTCAGAAGCGGATACCATAAGCCTCAAACACGGGTTAAGTAATTTCGGGATGGTTCACCTTACTGTGAAAGCTTGCGGCTAAAAATTATCATTAACTTTCCGGAGTTAATCCTTTAGGATTTCATTAGTTATGAAAGGCTAAAGCCTAAACTCCAGAAAGAACGCAAGGTTTCACAAGAAAATGGACGATTTTTGAACCGTCCCGTAATTTCGGATTTCGGATTGGGGATTGCGGCGATGTTTATCGTTTTGGCTATTGAGACTTGCAACCTTACCTTCCCGAAAGCTTCAAGCTTTAGGGGAGGTCGCTATTGGCCGAAACAATGAACAAGGACGGGATTGTAGATCGCTGACTGAAGATTTTAAATCCGCAATCCGCAATCCGCAATCCGCAATAATAAGGAGTAACTAATGAGCCTTTCAGAATTACGGGTGAAGATTGACGAGATTGATGCCCGGATTATTGAGTTGTTAAATAACCGGGCTGAGGTGGCTTTAGAGATAAGTCAAATCAAGCGGCAGGAGGAATTACCGATTTATCAACCCGACCGGGAGAGGGCTGTGCTGGAACGGATCAAGCAATTGAGTGGCGGATACCTTTCGGAGGATAGTATTGTCTCTATCTACCGGGAAATTATCTCCGGAACCAGATGCCTTCAGGGGAAAAGAGTTCGGGTAGCCTACTTAGGACCAGAGGCCACTTTTAGCCATCTGGCCGTCAGGAAGGAATTTGGCAATGGGGTTGATGCCGTCCCTAAAGAGAGTATCCCGGAAGTAGCCAGAGCGGTAGAGCGAGAAGAGGCCGATTATGGGGTTGTCCCGATTGAAAATTCTATTGAAGGTTCAGTGGCTTATACCCTGGACATGCTAATAGATTCCCGGCTGAATATATGTGCTGAACTTCTCCTGGCTATTTCGCTCAATTTAGTGGCTAATTGTGAACTTAAGGAAATAAAAACCCTTTATTCGCATCCTCAACCCCTGGCGCAGAGTCGAACATGGTTAAGGGATAACCTTCCGGGGATAGAATATATCGAAACCTCCAGTACTTCTGCCGCGGCTAAGCTGGCTAAAGAGAAATCCGAAAGTGGGGCTATTGCTTCGGCGTTAGCGGCTGAGCTTTACGGTCTTGAAATCCTGGCCCGGCATATCGAGGATAAGGCTGGAAATTATACCCGTTTCCTGGTTCTTGGGAATCAAACCAATCCGGTTACGGGGGATGACAAGACATCTATTCTCTTTTCGATTACAGATAAGCCCGGGGCACTGTACCATATTACCCGGCCATTTGCTGAGCTGGATATCAATCTGACTAAGATCGAGTCCCGTCCATCCAGAAGACAGCTCTGGGAATACGTCTTTTTTTTGGACTTTCAGGGGCATGTGGCGGAAGATAAAGTAAAAAAAGCCCTGGATCAGCTCAAGGAAGAATGTCTTTTCTTAAAGGTGCTGGGCTCTTACCCCAGGGAGACAATGCCTGAGGTGGGGTAGTTTAGTAGCTTGGCAGCCTGGTTTTACCAAACCCCAGGTTTGCTGTCATTTGTCACTAAGATTATAGTGAGGTATCCTAAATGATAACTCAAGCGCAGATAAATGAAATTACCGAAAAGGTTGTAAAAAATTTCGATCCCCAAAAGATAATTCTTTTTGGCTCATATGCCAGTGGAATGCCTACAGAAGAGAGTGATTTAGATTTACTAATTATTAAAGATAGTGATTTGTCTTCACGGTTCCAGAACCGAAAGGTGAGGAATATCCTCTCAAATTTGAAGGTTCCAGTAGATGTAGTTGTAAAAACTGCTAAAGAATTTGAGACATACAAAGATATTATCGGCACTATTGTTTATCCTGCAAATAAATTTGGGAAGGTCGTTTATGAATCGAGATGAAGTTATCAAGGATCTGGTCAATAAATGGATAAAGAAGGCCGAAAAGGATATTTTGACTGCTGAAAGAGAATTATCCTTTGAAGATCCAATTACCGACACAGTATGTTTTCACTGCCAGCAGGCAGTAGAGAAGTATCTGAAAGCCTTTTTAGTATGCCATCAGATTTATTTCACCAAGACACATAAGATAATGGGTTTATTAGAGTTATGTGCTACGGTAGATTCTTCCTTTAAAGATGACTTGGAAGATGCGGATAATCTTACTGATTATGCTGTAGAGATTCGTTATCCGGATGTCTGGCTTGAGTCAGGAGTAGAAGACGCTGAAGAAGCCTTTGAAATAGCCGGGAAAGTAAAAGAGTTTGTCTTAAATAAGATCAATTCTATCTGCACCGAGATTTAACTTATTATGCCTCTTAAACCTCGACCTAACGTCCTCAAAGTCCAGCTCTACGAGCCGGGAAAACCAGTAAGCGAAGTAACCCGTGAATTGGGGCTGACTGATGTCGTCAAGCTTGCCTCCAATGAAAATCCCTGGGGCCCGTCACCTAAGGCCCTATCCGCCTTAAAGGGGTCTTTGGCCGACATCAACCGCTATCCGGATGGCGGAGGGTTTTACCTCAAAGAGGCCCTCTCGGCTAAGCTGGGTGTAGACCCTGATTGGATCATCCTGGGCAATGGATCGGATGAAATCGGGGGGCTGCTTACCCTGACTTATCTTGATCCGGGGGATGAAGCGGTAGTTGGAGACCCGGCCTTCATCCGTTATGCCCAGAATGTGACCTTAGTGGGGGGAGAAGGCATCTCAGTTAAGCTGAGGGAATTTACCCACGACCTGCCGGCCATGGCCGCAGCCGTCACACCTAAAACAAAGCTTGTCTTCATCGCCAACCCCAACAATCCCACCGGCACTATGGTGACTCAACAAGAGGTGGACAACTTCCTGCACCGGATTCCTTCCTCAGTTCTGGTCGTCTTAGATGAAGCCTATTATGAATATATTGACCGGGAAGACTTTCCCAAAAGCTTAGAGATATTAAAGGAGAGAGAGAATATCCTTATTCTGAGGACCTTTTCCAAGATACATGGTCTGGCCGGTTTAAGGATAGGGTATGGAATAGGGCGGCCGGAGGTCATTTCAGCCATTAACCGGGTCAGACCACCTTTTAATGTCAACTCAGTTGCCCAGGAAGCCGCCTTAGCTGCCTTAGATGATGAGGAGTATATTGAGCAGTGTCGGAGACTCAATCAAGAAGGGTATGCCTATCTGACTCAGGAACTAAAGAGGCTTGGGATTAGATTTGTTTCCTCGGTAGCCAATTTCATCCTGGTGGATGTCGGGCAGGATGCCCGAAAGGTCTATGAGAGACTAATGGCTGAAGGTGTGATAGTCCGTCCGATGGGCGGCTATGGATTAACCACTCATCTCAGGGTCACTATCGGCCGGCCGGAAGAAAATGAGCGGTTTATTCAGGCCGTTAAGAAGCTATACTCAACGCGGGCATAATCTGCGATTTTGTATCTTCTCAATAACTCAGGG
>JASEGY010000172.1 GCA_030019105.1 bacterium
CTGAGTTATTGAGAAGATACAAAATCGCAGATTATGCCCGCGTTGAGTATAACTCCTGGCAATTACATGCTGGGATGATTACCGCTGTCTTCTGTCATCTGACTTCTGTCCTCCGGCATCTGTGTTTCGAGAGCCTTTTTAGAACCTCCGGGAATCTTTTCTCTTCGGTGTGAGGAAGAAAAAGGGCGGCCATGTATTCCTCCATAAATTCAGGATTATCCGAAAGCTCAATATTGGTTATTGACCGGGCAATCTCATCCGCCTTTTCAAACATCTCTCTGGAACAAGCAGAAAGCGTTGCTCCAAGCAAAGAACCATTTCCGATAAAGGTGAATTTTGAATAATCCACCTCAGGAAACAGCCCAATAGTAATGGCCTTTTCTACCTCCAGATGAAAGCCGAGATTGCCGGCTATTATTATCCTGGATATATCGGAAATACCAAGTCCAACGCTATTCAGCAGAGTAGACACCCCGGCATACATGGCCCCTTTTGCCCGGATGAGGTCATCAATATCCGGCTCGGTAATAACTATATCTTCATCAATACCTGTTTCATCCTTAAAGGCAAGGACATATTCCTTTGTCCCCCCCTTAGTTCTGATCCGGGTTGTGCTTAGGCCGGTATTAAATTTCCCCCTCTGGTTTATTATGCCTGTCTCTAAGAGCTCAGCTATCAGGCTGATCAAGCCCGCGCCGCATATCCCTTTTGGTGGTTTATGGCCAAGGGTAATGAGCATCGGCTCACAATTTTCATCTATCTCCACCTGCTCAATTGCTCCAAAGGTGGCTCTCATGCCGTGTTTTATAGTTCCTCCCTCAAAGGCCGGCCCGGCAGAACAAGCGGCCGCTACCATCCATTCACTATTACCCAAAACAACCTCACCATTTGTGCCAATATCAATGAAGAGGATCAATTCATCCGATTGGGCAATACCTGTCCCCAGAACGCCGGCAGTGATATCACCCCCGATATAGCCGGCTGCCCCCGGAAATAGATAGAGGCAGACATGGGCAGGAAGATCAAGGCCAACTTCAGCGGCCTGGATTTGCAGGGTGGAATTTATAGCAGGTATATATGGCGCTTCCCGAATATATTTGGGATCAAGGCCTAATAACAGGTGGGTCATTGTCGTATTTCCAGCAGCCACCAGATAGGATATTTTGTCTTCAGATATATCCGCTTCTTTGAGAACCCGGTGTATTGCTCCCTCTATCGTTTTAACCACAGCCTCCTGGAGCGTTTTGAGTCCATCACCTTTTTGAGAATAGACGATTCGATTTATAATATCCTCGCCGTAAGCAATCTGGGCATTGTAATCCGAAGCAGTAGCCAGGACTTCTCCCTGCGAAAGATCAATAAGTGCGGCATAAATAGAGGTCGTACCAATATCTATCGCGATACAGTAATGTTCTGCTGTCCGGTCTCCTTCTTCAATCTTGACTATCTCCGGTATATTTCCCGTCTCAAGAAGGGTCAAAGTAACTTTAAATCCGGATTTTCTTAAAAGCCCGGGAATCGTCTTTAAACAGGAAAGAGATATGGAACAATCAGGGAAATTATACGACTGCTTAAGGCCTCTTTTAAGCCTGGAGTAATCATCAATGTTATCCTTCAGGGTGGGCAGTGGAAGCTCCAGGTAATATTTCTTCAGGAGAGGGTTGAGTTTATACTCCGGGGCAAGGGTCTCCAAACTCTCCGGGATGAGAAGCCTCTTGGAAGTGGCCTCTGTAAGCACCCTTTTATCTGACAGTTGGGATTCAACCGGGATTCTAACTTCAAGGTCGCTTTTTATTTTAGAGGTGCAGGCCATCCGGTAGCCTTTTTCTATCTCTTCCGGAGAAAGTTTGTCAGAAAGTCCCCCCTCAATCTCTCCGGATTCAATAATTACCTTGCATTTCCCACAGGTCTGATTCCCACCGCAGGAAGCAGTAATATAAAGACCGGCCGCGGCGGCTACCCGAAGTAGATTCTCCCCATGCGGGGCATTGGCCTCTTCTCCACCAGGATAAAAGATAACCTTGTATTCTTTCATAAATCAAAACTCCTTTCTATTAGCCTCCCGGCATTAGATTTGCTCCAGACGACTGACCCAATCGTTGAAGTGAGGGCATTCACGACGGATATGCTCCAGCCCAATACGACGAGCTATGAGGCTGCCGAAAAGGACCTTGTTGTAGCGCGGGAAGTGACCGATGATCCTCCTGGAAGGCGCAGTAGCCGGATTATCATTGATATCTTCAGGCGTGGAGAATGCAGAACGTATACGCTGTAAATCTGTTGTCTTCGTTGGCTCATTGAGCGTTCGAGCGATATCAGGTGGTGAACTGAAAAGCAGAGCTTCAAACTCGTGAAGCGATAGGTATGGTCGAAACTTCCCGTGGTTAATATTAGCCCCGAAAGCTGTCTCCACTAAAGCCACCTTTTGATGAGGAGTTCCTGTCGCATGGGCTTGCCCTGGAAACTCCGGTGGCAGACCGTAGTAATCAATCAGTGTTGTTACGAGGCTGGCGCTGGTATCACCCAGGAGCCTTCGCACATCATCCCGGACTCGCTCATAGGATGTGATGCCTCCCTTAAAGTTTGGTCCGCTCTTCAACCGCTTCGTAGTCACAATTACCGGATTCACCCAGATATTGTGCGGAGCCAGGTGTGGTTTAAGCATACCTTTCACGAAGGCTTCTTCAGTAGGGCCTTCGACGAGAATGTGCACCTTTTTCACGGACGTCCTCCCAAAACATTCTTCTCCCACAGGTCTCCCAACCCATAGTCGTCCAGCCAGTTAGCCATATTGGCTGCATCTAAGCGCTTGAATACGCTTTGTCCCTTTTCTCGTTCAACGACGACAACGTCCTTTGGCTCAAACCGGTTAACCAGGGTAACAGACTGCGTCGCTACTATGACCTGGGCACGCGTTGATGCCTGTTGCAACAGCCCTGAGAGGACAGCGATTGCATAAGGATGGAGACCTATTTCAGGTTCATCGAGTAGAATTACGGACGGCAAGGTGGGCTGCAGCAGAAGCGCAGCCAAACACATAAATCGAAGGGAGCCGTCAGAGAGGGAAGAACCGTTGAAATAGGCGTCGTTGCCCGCTTCTTTCCATTCAAGGCGAATCTTCTGCTCATTCAGTCGCGATGGATGCAGGTTGAACCGGTCAAAAAATGGCGCAACCAGGCGAACAGCGTCCTGGATATTCTCGAAATGGTCCGGATGCTTCTCCTGTAAGCGGTACAGGAAGGCAGCCAGGTTGCGGGCGTCCGGCTGAAGGATGAAATTGTCTTCAATATCACCGGTCTGCTTGAGACGGGCGCTGTCACTCGTGTCGTGGAAGTGATAGAGCTTCCAGCTTCTCAAGTCCGAAAAAACGTGCTGCGCGACCCGGCTGGTTGATATTTTTTTTGGCAGGCTGGTTTCAGGATATCCCCCCCCAATATACTCATCGTAGTGCGTTGGATATTTAGACTTGACATGAAACCAAACGCTTTCTTCCTCGAAGATGAAGTTGTCTTCAGCAGTTGGCGCCAGCACACACTTGTAGCCGGTTACACCCCCATCAAATGAGAGTGTGAAGGAAAGGTGTTCTGAGTTCTTCCTCCCAAAGTAAAGTATTCTATCTGCCCCCCCACTTACCCCTGTGTAGGTCTGGAGATTCCCCTCTACAATCTGATTCAGGAATTTGAAAACTCTGATAAAGTTAGACTTGCCTGCGCCGTTTGCGCCGATGAACACATTCAGCGGCTTGAGGTCTAACTTCAGTTCTCGAATGGACTTAAAATTCCGAACGTCTATGTAATCGAGTTTGCGCATGTCAATGCCTTCCTCTCGCGGCAAAGCCGCAACCGTTCCTCTTGGAGTTAATTAACCAACATTGAGACAGGCACTATCTCCACTTCTTCCTTAAGCTGAGGGAGCATATCTCGAAGGACCCGAGCTGTGTTTGTCCTCTGGACATGGCCAATACCAATGGCACTGCCGCGGGATTTAGCTGTTTCGACTAGCAACTTCAGTTGGGCCTTGATGGCGGCCTCATCCTCTAAATTATCCAGAAATACCTGCCGTTTTTCAGTTCTTACCTTGTTTTGCCGGGCCAGGGTATAACCCACTGATTCTGATGAAGTCATGCTGTCTACAAAATAAAGGTTTTTGCGCTTAAGCTCATCTATGATGACGGACATAATCCTTTCATCTTCAGTTGCCCTGGAGCCCATATGATTGTTGACTCCAACCACAAATGGAATCCCCCTCAAAGCGGCCTGAAGGGTCTCCCTGATTTCAGTTTTACTCATTTCGGAAAGAACAGCCCCCTTCCCGGGGTTTCTTTCCGGGTACTCGTTTGGCTCCATAGGCATGTGAAGCATAACCTCTTTATTAGCCTGCCTGGCCTGTTGGGCTGTCTGACGTGAATAAGCCAGATGGGGCAGGACGGCAATGGCCAGAGGACAGTCAAGGCTCAGAAATTCGTCTATCTTCGGGGCATAGCCGGCGTCATCAATAATGATAGCTACTTCCGGCTTTGACGGCCTCCTGATGGTAATAGAATGGAGGGGCCTGGAAGGAAGCCCGAAAGTCAGGGAAACCGCTTCATACTCCGGCTTATGCGTTTCGGTTCGTGATAAAAGAAGCCCCCCGGCATGGGTGGCCGCCTCTGTAAGGGCTGCTTCGTATTCCTTAAGGTCTCTGTTACGAGAAGCTGCCTTTACTTCTCTTTTAGAATGAATCCAGGAGGTAGAATGAGGGGCTTCTTTTACCTCAGCCCCGGATTTGAATTCTTTCAGCCCCAGCCTTTCTAAGGTTTCATCCAGGGTTAAAGTGATTTCGCGAGAAACCTTGCCAGGGTCTTTGACCTGATCCGGAAAAACTATTTGACGAAAGGAATCAAATAGTCCCGGCAAGCCGGCCTTTTTCTGCAGGTAATCCAGGCCAAGTATGGCCAGGATCAACAGGACTAAGAGAAAGAAGATAGAATTGATTATCTGGAGAGACGATTCTTTTTTGCTTTTTGGGGTCTTTTGTTCCTTCTTTTTAGCCATTACAATAATAACCCACGCAGTAGATTATTCCTACTTTTAGGCGGCTGATCTACTTCCTTAACACCTATCCGGCCTTAACTTAAGAGGGAGATGTCTCACGCGAATCCGTCCCTCAGTTACAGTGATAATAGCCCCTTGTTCAAGCATTTCATGATGCTGAGTGATGACTGCGTGGAGATAGTGGTTTACCCGTTCAGGATGCATATTGCGTAGTCGAAAAGTGATGACGCTGGGCAATTTGGTTCCACTGAATGCTACTATTTCGTCAAAGTCGAGGTCGTGTGTCAGGAGAATGCGTTTCTCATTCCGGGCCTTGGCTAAAATGGCAGTGTCCTGTAATCGGTTAAGGCCCTGGTCATGTAAATGTATGGCATCGTACCCAAGACCTTGCAAGAAAGCCACGGTCTTTGGAGAGACGCCCATGTCTGATAAAAATTTCATGCTGACGCTACCTCCAATGGATGGATACTTTCCTCAGCCAGCCAGGCGGCGTAGTGGATCGCTTGGTGGATGTCATCCGGTTCCAGGTACGGATAGGCTTCGAGGATGTCCTCATTGCTCATGCCGTTAGCAACCAAGTTAACAATCAAAGACACGGTGACACGTATCCCTCGAATGCATGCACGTCCACCCATCACGTTTGGGTCAAAGCTAATTCGGTCAAATCCTATCATGTGAAAATGCCTCCGGTTTTTTTATTGTGAAACCTCGACCAGCAAGGTTTTCATTTTATTCCTACCTCGATTTGTGGATAGACTGGAGGTGGAAGGCTTTTAGGGCCAGCCTTCTGAGTAGTTAACTCGAAACATCCCATCTTATCCACCACGGCCGAGGCAAAATCAGAGGTGGAGAGTTTTGTCGCCCCTTCGATTGCCCGGGCCAGGTCATAGGTTACCTGCCCGGCCTGGATGGCCTGGTCTATGCCTTGTTCCACTAATTTAGAAGCCTCTGCCCAGCCTATATGTTCCAGCATCAGACATGCTGACAGGATAAGCGAGGATGGATTGGCCATATCAAGCCCGGCATATTTGGGGGCAGACCCGTGGGTGGCCTCAAAGATAGCTATCCTGTCCCCGATATTGGCGGAAGGGGCCAGGCCTAAGCCGCCTACCTGGGCCGCGGCCGCATCAGAAAGGTAGTCTCCGTTAAGATTAGTGGTGGCAATGACATCATACTCATTAGTCCTGGTCAGTATCTGGGCGAACATGTTGTCGGCAATCCGGTCATTGACCAGGATCTTGCCTGGAGGAAGAGGGGAATTGCCTGCTTCTTCCTGAGTGATAATCCGTCCCCTAAATTCCTCTTTAGCCAGTTCGTATCCCCAATCCCTGAAAGCACCTTCGGTGAATTTCATAATATTGCCTTTGTGGACAAGGGTAACACTTTGTCTGCCGTGGTCAAGGGCATACTTAATGGCCATCCTGACTAAGCGTTTACTCCCGGTGATACTAATGGGTTTAATTCCTATGCCGGAATCTTTTCTAATTTTAACTCCCAATCGTTCCTTTAAAAAAGAGATTATCTCATTTGCCTCAGGCGTTCCCTGTGGCCATTCAATTCCGGCGTAAACATCTTCCGTATTTTCCCGAAAAATAACCATGTCGGTTTGCTCCGGATACTTAACAGGGCTGGGCACTCCTTTGATATACTTAACCGGCCTGACACAGGCATAGAGGTCAAAATGTTGTCTCAGGGTGACATTAAGACTTCTAAAGCCGCCTCCCACGGGTGTGGTTAAAGGACCTTTCAGGGCGACAAGGAAATGCTCAATGGCCTGATAGGTATCCTGGGGCAAATAGTTGTTGTATTTCCAGTATGCCTTTTCTCCAGCATAGATTTCAAACCAGGCAATCTTTCTCTTACCCTGGTAAGCGGTCTTAACCGCAGTATCAATAACCTTCCTGGTAGCCGGCAAGATATCAGCGCCGATCCCGTCTCCTTCAATCACCGGAATAATGGGAAAATCAGGAACTTCTAAGCGGTCATCCACCCATTTAATTCTTTCTCCTTGTGATGGTACAGTGAGTTTATCAAAGCTAATCATTTTATCCTCCTTTAGTCAGTGGTCAGTAGTCAGTTGCTTCACACGCTACTGACCACTGAGGGACTTAGAAGAAAATAATATACCCCAATTTTGCCCTTTCGGGGAACATGTAGGGGTTCGATTTATCGAATCCATCCGTAGGACTATAGCGCTCAGCAAAATTGAGCCGGGTATGCTCAGATAAATTGAGCCACTAA
>JASEGY010000173.1 GCA_030019105.1 bacterium
TTGAACAACCTGTCTTGAGTTCGCTTACCCCAAAAACATTATCTTAAAAGCTATATGTCCCATTTCTTATTTCCTATTTTAAATGGCCGAAACGATGAACATCGCCAACAAATATAATGAGCGATTATTACCCGATTAGTTTAGACCTTAAAGGCAAGAGATGCGTGGTTGTCGGAGGAGGCACGATCGCCGAACGGAAAATAGACTCCTTGCTTATCTTCTCGGCTTCAAGTCCGATAGTAATAAGCCCCGGCTTGACAAGAATGCTTGAAGATTATGTTCTCAAAGAGCGCATTTCTCACATCAAGAGGGGATACAAAAAGGGTGATTTAGAAGGGGCCTTCCTCGTTATCGTAGCCACCGATGATTCTGAAGTAAACCAAGCGGTGGCTTCAGAAGCCTTTGAGCGCGGGATATTAGTTAATGTAGTCGATTGTCCCCGGTTATGCAATTTTATCCTGCCGGCCTTTATCAAACGGGAACATCTGACTATCGCTGTCTCTACCGGAGGTCAATCTCCGGCCCTGGCCAGGAGGATTAAAACACATCTTGCCAGGCTGTATAAAGAAGATTACGGCCTCTTGACCACTCTGCTGGGAGAGCTCCGTCCTGAGGTTCAAAAAACAATATCCGATCCAGTTCATAGGAAACACATTTGGGAGAAGGCGATTGATATTTGGATGGAAACCAAAGATGAGACGGCGGTAAAGGATTTTATCAGGACGCAGATTGTGCCCGTGGACAGTATCTGTTCGGGTAGTAGAAGGAGGTAAGCCATGATTTCAGTGGAACAGAGAGTATTTGATGAAGTGCTGTCTCTACCAGTAAATACCAGGGTGAACCTGGTTGAGAAGTTACTCAGGAGCCTGAACGTCCCCACTCAAGAGGAGATTGATGAACTGTGGGCAAGAGAAGCGGAATGCCGCATTTCACAGATTGACGAGGGAAAGGTAGAGCTTATCCCTGGGGAGCAAGTATTCTCAAGAATACGAGAGAAGTATCAGAAATGAAGTTCTACTTCCACCCGGATGCTGAAAAGGAATTTGATGAAGCTGTAGAGTAATACGAGGAATGCCAGCCGGGGCTTGGGCTTGAATTTGCAGAGGAAGTCTATGTTGCGATCTCTCGAATTATGAAGTATCCCAATGCTTGGACTCAACTGTCGGCCGGCACTCGGCGCTGCCTTACAAATCGCTTTCCTTACGGCATTATTTACCAACTCAAATTAAACAGGCTCCGCATCGTCGCAGCTGCGAACTTGAATCGCCGTCCCAACTACTAGCAGAGAAGGCTCAAATAAGTAGAGATAAAGACCGATAAAAGCCTGCCCTGGCGTTGGAGCGGATGAAAACTGCCGTCAAGTTTCGGGTAATACGAACATTCGAGGGAAAGGTTTTCACCTCTCAACTTTACCCCTCGTTCCCACGCTCTGCGTGGGGATGCAGCCTGTGACGCTCATAGGCATCAACTTAAGCTGAAACTTCTACTACACAACAAGTTGTGGAAACAGGAGTTTAGGCTTTAGCCTTTCATCCTGCTGGTATTGGCCATAAATGAAACCCTAAAGGGTAAATTCCCTTCCCAGGTGACTGTCGGGTAAATTTTGTACTTTGCGCATCTACTTGGCCGATAAAGAGTTATGCTTAAGTTGATGCGCATGGGATGCAGTCTGTGACGCTCTGCGTCACATATTTATGACGCAGAGCGTCCTTGATGGAGGTTCCCACGCAGAGCGTGGGAACCAGAGCTAAACCAGGTATGAGGCAGCGGTAAAGGATTTTATCAGGACGCAGATTAATGCTGATTTACAGGAGGTGTGATAATGGAATCCAGTAAGGCATTGTTGGGAGAGGCATTGAAATTAAAACCCCAGGAAAGGTTTTTTATCATTGAGGGGCTCTTATTAAGTCTCGATGAACCAAATATAGCTTTTAAGGGACGGTTCATTTTCATCGTTTTTCCTGTGATTTCTTCCGAGCAACTTGTAGTCGCAGAGCTTGCTCTGCTAATCCTACTCAAGCAAAGCAAGCTTTGCTACTACAAACAGTTATCTACATACCCGCAAGCTTCACACTAAAGTGAACCATCCCGCTTTTAAGATAATGTTTTTGGGGTAAGCGAATTTAAGACAGGCTATTTAACTTTTGGAGTTAATCCTTTAGGATTTCATTAGTTATGAAAGGCTAAAGCCTAAACTCCAATTGATATCCAACCCCAAAATCTTTTTCTTAAATACTATATCATCTCAGTGATCATTATCCTTATCGACGCTATTCTGGAAGATATAAAACCGACCGGAAGGAAGACAGGTGGTTATCGATAATTACGGACGACTGATTAACTATCTACGTTTATCCATAACTGACCATTGTAATCTATCCTGTCTCTATTGCCGGCCTAAAATAAACAAAAAGGCCCGCTGTCAAATCCTTCGGTTAGAAGAGATAATCAGGCTCGTTCGCCTGACAGCCGGGATGGGCATAAAACATTATCGAATTACTGGAGGGGAACCCTTATTTCGAAGGGAAGTAGTTTATCTTGTCCGGGAACTTAATCAAATCAAGGGTGTTGAGGAAATATCAATGACCACTAATGGCGTCAGGCTGGCCCAATTTGGCCGAGAGCTAAAAGAGGCCGGCCTTCGCCGGATAAATATCAGCCTTGACTCCCTCAGGCCTGATCGATATCGTCAGATCACCGGCGGAGACTTCAGCCGGGTTTGGGAAGGAATAGATGAAGCCATAAACCTGGGCTTTAGTCCGATCAAGATAAATATGGTCCCGATGAAGGGGATCAATGAGGATGAAGTGGAGGCATTTGTTCGCCTGGCGATAGAAAAAGGGCTGGGGGTCAGGTTTATCGAGTTTATGCCCTTCAATCAGGATAGAGCAGCCTGGAATAAATTGCATCTGCCCATTGGGGTAGTCCAAGACCGCCTTTCCCGTCTCTTTAATCTGAAACCGTTGAATGGTTCAATCACAGGCAATGGTCCGGCCGAATACTATCAAATCGAAGGAACGGCAGGGTTCATTGGCTTTATTGCCCCCTTGAGCAGAGGGTTCTGCCACCGCTGTAATCGCCTTCGCCTTACCCCTGACGGGAAACTGCGTCCTTGCCTGGAGAGAGATATAGAAATTGATCTCAAGTCCCCCTTGCGGAACGGCTATTCGGATGAAGAGATAAAAGAGCTTATCCGCAAGACAATCAGAGAGAAACCCCATGACCACCATTTTCATGAGGAGAGAACTTATCAGCGGGCGATGTCAGCCATAGGAGGATGATTCGATTGCGGATTTTGGATTGCGGATTGCGGATTGCGGATTGCAAATTGGGGATTAAGGATTAAAGGAGCGTAGGCAATATGGCAACTAAGACAAATTGGTCTTGTTCATCGTTTCGGCCATTGGATTAAGCCCCGTAGGGACGCCCGATAATAGCCCAGCGATTTACCGCTGGGATCAGGGGCAACCAACAACCAAGACCAAGTCCTGTAGGGACGACTGAAAGAAGCTTAGCTTCAGCCGTCCCTTACGGGACTATAACACTGTTTCGGCATCAATTCCCAGCAATAAATTGCTGGGCTATTCTCTTAGCGCGGCCTCCTGCCGCAACCAAACTAAGGACACAAATGACCAAAAGGACCAAAAGCCACCCCAAATTACCGGCCTTTATGTTCATAATTCTCGCGGACAACGCAAATGTTGCGGGGTAATATTATATGTCTCTACGGGACAGAATTCAAAGCGGGGCCGTATTACTCGCCGGTTGATTATTAGTGGCCGAAACGATGAACAAGGCCCGCAATCCGAAATCCGCAATTCGAGATTGATTTATGAAAAGGCAGGATTACGTTCAAAAACTCTTTTCCAATCTGGCCCCTGATTATGACCGGCTAAACTCTATTATCAGCCTTAACCAACACCACCGCTGGAGGAATTTTGCCGTTCGAAAAGCAAAACTGCCGGATGAAGCCCTGATGCTGGACATTTGCACTGGAACCGCTGATCTGGCCATTGAAGCCGCTAAACAGTCAGCAAAGATAAATGTTGTCGGACTCGATTTCTGTCAAGAGATGCTTGATCTGGGGAGAAAGAAGGTGGTTGAACTTGGTTGCCAGTCACAGGTTGAACTAAGGGAAGCTGAAGTCTCGGATCTGCCTTTTTCTGACAACACCTTTGACGCGGTTACGATGGGCTTTGGCTTAAGACATGTCAGGATACCGGATATCTTTCTTGAAGTCCGAAGGGTATTAAAGCCCGGAGGCAGGTTTGTCACCTTAGATACCGGCCGTCCTGAGAGGCTTATTCCCCGGCTGCTCCACCGTCTTTACTTTTATCACCTCATGCCCTTCTTGGGCCGTATCTTTCATGGTGATAAAAAGCCTTTCTGCTACCTTCCTGCCTCCCTGGACATTTATCTTCCTTCCCAGGCTGTTCTGGCTGAAATGATGCGCCAGGCAGGATTCAGGCAAGTCGAATATTTCAACCTCCTTTTGGGGGCCGCCGCGGTACACGTGGCAGTTAAATAACTGGACGATGATCATGGACGATGATCATCGTTTGGGCCAAGAGCGCACCTTCCCGAAAGCTTGAAGCTTCCGGGAAGGTAAGGTTGCAAGTCTAACTGGCCGAAACGATGAACAACGTCTTTATTTCCTTTGCGTCCCTTGAGTCCTTTACGTCCTTTGCGTTAACCTGTTGACACACAGAATGAGATGAAGATGAAGAACCAACAAGTAGCCGCGATCTTTCAGCGCCTGGGTGACATCCTGGAAATCAAGGGTGAAAACCAGTTTAAGGTAAATGCCTACCGAAAGGCAACTCGCCTGATTAGTGATTTGACCGAAGACATCGAGGTAGTCTGGAGGGAGGGGAGATTAACCAAAATACCGGGCATAGGGAAAGGGATAGCCGAAAGAATTGGAGAGTATCTTGAGACCGGGGAGATAACTACTTACGAAGAGGCCAAGAGGGAAATCCCTGAGGGCCTGGTTGATCTCTTGAATATTCATGATATCGGCCCTAAAACTCTGGCTCTGGCCTTTAAGAAACTTGGGGTCAGGGATCTGCAAGACCTGAAAGAGGTGGTCAATGACGGACGCCTGGCCGCCCTGCCTGGTATGGGCGAGAAGAAAACAGATAATATCCGCCGGGGAATAAAGTTGTATCAAGCCTCTCAGGGACGGCTTCTTTTAGGGGTTGCCCTGCCCCTGGTAGAGGAGATAATATCCGAGCTTGAGGGCCGCAAGGAAGTGCTAAGGGTCTTACCGGCCGGAAGCCTCAGGCGCATGAAAGAGACAGTGGGAGATATTGACATCCTGGCAGCCGGAGAGTCAGGGGAGGAGATAGTTCGATTTTTCACGCAATTACCCCACGTAGAAGAGGTCCTGGCGGCCGGCAAAACCAGGGGATCGATTATTACGCACGAGGGGGTTCAGGTTGACCTGAGGGTGGTTGAAGCGGGCTCCTTTGGGGCCGCCAGTCAGTATTTTACCGGTTCAAAGGCACATAATATCAGACTTCGAGAGATGTCTAAAGCGAGAGGACTTAAGATCAACGAATACGGTGTCTTTAGAGGAGAGACAAAGGTAGCCGGGGCAGAGGAGACAGAGGTTTATCAGTCCCTGGGGCTGCCCTGGATACCGCCGGAGATCAGGGAGGATGCCGGGGAACTTGAAGCAGCCCTTGAAGGTAGACTGCCTGAGTTAGTGGAGCTTAAGGACATCAAGGGTGACTTTCATGTTCACACCCGATACAGCGATGGGTTCTCTTCCCCGGCCGATATAGCCAAAAGAGGCCAGGAGATGGGTTATGAATATATTGTCCTCTGTGACCATTCTCCTTTGGCCAGATATGCCGGTGGTCTTTCTGAAGAACGGCTCAGGGAGCGGGCCGAAGAGATAGCCAGGGTAAATAGCCGGCTTAAGGGGTTTCGGCTCCTTGTTGGGACCGAGGTTGACATCCGGGCCGATGGGAGTTTGGATTACCCTGATTCCATTTTGTCTGAATTTGATGTCGTGGTTGCTGCGATCCATTCCGGATTTAAACACAATGTTACTGAGAGAATCTGCCGGGCAATGGAGAGTCCTCATGTAGATATTATTGCTCATCCGACCGGCCGGCTTATCTCATCCCGGGAAGGATATGTGATGGACATAGAGCAGGTAATAAAGACGGCGGCCCAAACTAATACTGCCCTGGAGATAAATGCTTATCACGAACGGCTGGATCTGAATGATATAAATTGCAGGCGGGCCAAAGAACTTGGGGTCAAGTTAGCTATTTCCACTGACAGCCACGCCCTGTCTCAACTTGAAATGATGCGATTCGGAGTTGGGGTGGCCCGCCGGGCATGGCTTGGGCCGGGTGATATTCTCAATACCCTCCCGCTCAATCTAATTGCGGAATGCGGATTGCGGATTGCAGAATAGGGCATTGGTCATCGTTTCGGCCATTCACAAATTTAGGGTAGTGTCCTATCAGCTATCTGGATTCCCGCTTTTGCGGGAATGACAGCCTCCATGCCTGGTGAATTCTGTTTGCACAGGTCGAACTTTTTCGACAAAACCCCAAACTCAGTTTATATTTAGTGGGTCATACGGATAATATTGGCACCTTGACTGCCAATATGGAGCTTTTGCAGCGTCGTGCTGATGCAGTTGTAAAAGAACTTGTTACCAAGTATGGTATAGATGCAAAAAGACTTCATTCTGCTGGAGTAGGACCGTTAAGTCCAGTTGCTTCTAACAAAGCCGAAGAAGGCCGGGCAAAAAATCGGCGTGTAGAGTTAGTGGAGCAGTAACGAGGAGTTTGTGGCTCTTCGCCTAATAGGGGGAAAAAAGGGGACAGTTTACGCAATTTATTTGATACCAAGTGGCAGCAAATAAAATATCCCCTACCTCACTTCCGAGATATGCTTTAATACTGCATTATAACACCAGGTAATGATGGTGGCAATATTTTTGTCGCAAGTACCTTGTCTTACTAAAGTTATATAAACTGTCCTCTTCCTCTCTGAGAAGTGTGCTCCACAGGTTTTACAATAGATCATTCGAATACGTTTCCTATGGCCGCTCCATCCACGGAAGGAAAGATTTCCTTTGCTTCGAATACCGCAATCAGGACATTCGGAGTTCTGATAACAAAAATGTTCAATTGGGTGCATCGTTTTCCTCCAAGACAAAAAGTCGTTGTGCTGCTTTTGTCTAACCTATCGACTTAGCGCGGCGAAGCCGCAACCAAACCATTACATTATTTCGGATTTCGGATTTC
>JASEGY010000174.1 GCA_030019105.1 bacterium
TGGGGGACGTAGATAAGAAACATAAGAAATCATCCTAACAGTTTATCTTTCAAGTCACTATTGTTGTTAATTATTTTCTCTCCTCGAACTACTCTTCCACTTACTGCTGGTTGACTAATGGATAGCCTTCTACCTACTTCAGTCAAACTGACTCCCAGACAGGAGAATATAGAGAATATAGAAGACAAGAATATAGAAGACGGTTTAGGTAGCCGCTGTCATAGCAGGTAACTGTAAATAAATTCCAGAAAAACAGTTACTCGACTTTGGCCATTTTAGGAATTCAACCGTCGTAGAGAAGTTGGGGCTTGGCGATTCTGTGTGAGAAATAGGTAATGTTAAATCGAAATAATAAGTTCGTCTATTCCTAACTCATTGTCGTTAGAGCCTTATCATTCGGGCAAATCAACTTTTGGTGAAATGGCCAAAGTCGAGTTACAATTATATAAAATTTTGACCTAAATGTCAACAAGAACCTTGATTTTTCTGTAAAAAATTACAAAGGTTGTCTATAACAAGTTATGACAGTTAAAGATTCGTTGCTCTATCCGGCAATCTTTTTTCCCTTGACGAAACATCTCCTTACATCCACTGTTTTTTACGTTTTCAACTACGTCCCGTCCCCGCATCGCCCGTCTCAATGCCCTCTTCACCCAGTCGCCCTAATTACAGAGACCTCAGGTTGCGGCAATGCAGCGCAGCATCAAACCGGGGACAAGGGGAAGACTATTTGGTTTCGAGTTTTTTAGCCGTCTTCAAAGTGCGCAGGTTGGAGCTGAGTAGTTCGGCGGGAGTTTTTTATAACGCCACGGTCAGATGGTGTAAGTCATGAATTCTTAGAGTAACCTCTTTGCCTGGTTCGATCTGTAGTATATCTGCTGCATCTTTAGGAATTGGTAACCGTTCACAGGTTCACGGTTCAATGTTCAGGGTTGTTGCGTCTTCCGGCCTTGTTCATCGTTTCGGCCATTATGACCCTCCAGAAACATGGATAAACAATTAATCGGTAGGCGCAGGCTTTAGCCTGCGAGGTATCACGCAACCTAAAGGTTGCGGCTACCAATTTTAAAATCCGCTCCTGGCCGAAACGATGAACAAGGCATTAAAATTTTTAAATACGTTGTGCATGTTTCTCTTCAGGGGGCTATCACGGGAAATACCAAAGAGCCGAAAATTTTTGTTCAAAAATCTTGATTTTAAATCTGATTTATGTTAAATTAGTAACCGTTCACAGGTTCACAGGTTCACAGGTTCCTGGTTCAAGGTTGGTCGCTTTGCGCTCTTCGAACCCAGAACCCAGAACCCGGGCATTGTTCATCGTTTCGGCCAGTAGCGAGGTAAGGTTACAAGTCTCACTGGCCGAAATGATGAACATCGCCAGAACCTGTGAATGGTTAACCAAGGAGGATATAATGGATAAAAACTGGATCATAAAACCTATTTGCCCGGATGCAATTTTTACCGATAGAGAGGATGTCTTTGATCTTTTCTGGAAAACAATAACAGGCGCTCCCAAATTGACGACTATTTCCACGGCTTTTGTCGGCTTGAGAAGGTTTGGTAAAAGCGAGATATTTCGGCGGGCCTTCAATAAGGCTTATTTTGAACAGGACAAGGTGGTGCCTATTTATTATAATTTTGAGGGAAAAAATCTGGTCAGTAAGGGATTCGCCCCTGATTACTTTTTTAATTTCCTGAGGCAATATTTTGGTTTTCTGAAAAAGGACCCTTCAATAGCCATGGGTAAAGAAATCTCTCTTTCTTATTATCAGAATTTAGCGCAAGAACTGCAAGATGAAGGGGCAGAGAAGATACTGCATTGGTGGAGCCAGTGTTCCAATGAGGATGATTTTATGGAAATAGCCATTAAAGGCCCCAAACTTGTCACTGATTTTAATGAAAACTTCATAGTAGTCTTTTTAGATGAATTTCAGGATGTAATAAAGATCAGAAACAGCGATGGGCTTGATCCGGATGCTGTGGGAAGATATCAGGAAGCAGTGGAGGTGCCGCACTGCCCGCATTTTATAACCGGTTCTACCGGGCTTTGCCTACCAAAGTATGTGCTAATTTCGGGCGAAATGCTTGGTGGGCAAAACCCACCCTACAAAGACTCCATGGCCGAAACGATGACCGTGGCCAATTAACATCAATGAGGCACACGAAAGCTAAAGCAAGCTATATTTCGGATTTTAGGCTTTAGCCTTTCATAATGAAATCCTAAAGGATTAACTCCTGAGTGTGGATAGCGTCACTACCTTTAGCTTTTATGAAGGCTATTGATTAACATTGGTAATTCAAATGTTGGTGTTATGATGCGATTTGCTAATCCGTTATTTTTATTGCTATTCCTGATTTTACCGCTTTTGATCTTATACAAACACAGGAAGTCTTCCAAACCGGCGGCTATTACCTTTTCTGATCTGGGGACAGTCAAGGAGATTAGTCCGCCCAGGCGGGTCACTTACCATGCATTGCTCACGATTCTGAGGATAGCGGCCCTTTCTTTGATCATCCTGGCCTTAGCCAGGCCTCAAACAGGAGTTAAAAGGGAGGAGATCATCAAAAAGGGCATAGATATTATCCTGTGTCTAGATACCTCCCGGTCTATGCTGGCTGAAGATTTTAAGCCCAAAAACAGGCTCGATGCAGCCAAAACTGCGGCAGTTGAATTCATAAAGGGGAGAAAAAGTGACCGCATTGGGGTGGTGGTTTTTTCAGAACTCAGCCTGACTCAGGCCCCCCTGACCCTTGACTATGAAGCCCTCCTTGAGTTTATGGACAAAGTCGAGATCGGTATGACAGGGACCCAGGGAACCGCCATTGGTACGGGCATTATGACCTCTTTGAGCCGGCTGAAGGAAAGTAAGGCTAAAAGCAGGATCATTATCCTCTTGACTGATGGCCGGAATAACGCCGGTGAGATCGACCCCCTCACGGCCTCCAGGGCAGCCGCCTCTTTTGGGATCAAGATTTACACTATTGGGGCCGGCGCAAAAGGCAGGGCGCTTTATCCGATAGATCATCCTATCTTTGGAAAGCAGTATGTCTGGATCGATGAGGACTTAGATGAAGATACCCTGTCTCAAATAGCTAAAGAAACCGGTGGTCTGTACTTTCGGGCGACCTCTGCTGAAGGGCTTTCAACAATCTATAAGCAGATTGATAAACTTGAAAAGACCGAGATCAAGGTCGAAGAATACACGGAGTACAGCGAGATATTCCCCTGGTTTCTCTGGCCGGGGCTGGCCTTCCTACTTTTGGAGATCAGCCTGGCCCAGACTGTTTTGCGCAAAATACCTTAATCGATTGCGGATTTTGGATTGCGGATTGCGGATTGCAATCTAAGGCATTGATCATCGTTTCGGCCATTAGGTAGGGTGGGCACTGCCCCACTGCCATTAAGTTAAGGGTAACTCTTTATGCTAAGGCGATATAGGGAGTATGTAATTCGTCCCGCAGTCACCTGTGAAGGGAATTTACCCTTTAGGGTTTCATTTGCAGCACAATACCAGGAGAATGAAAGGCTAAAGCCTAAACTCCTACCTTGCCAACTTATTGTGTTTCAAAAGCTTCGGCTTAACTTAATGGCAGTGGGGCACTGCCCACCGATTTCTGCGAGCGCCTTTGTTGGTGGGCAATGCCTACCCTACTTCTACTCCTTCCGAGCTCGTGAGTGGCCGAAACGATGATCATCGCCCAATCTAAAATCCGCAATCCGCAATCCGAAATCCGCAATGGTACAAATTGGCTATCCTGAAAACCTTTATTTACTCTGGCTCATTCCGGGGGTACTTATACTTTACATCTTTGCCTTCTGGAGGAAGAAAAAGCTCCTCTCCGGATTTACCGGGCATACCTTATTGGATATGCTTACCTCGTCGGTTAGTCTTAAAAAACAGAGGTTAAAGGCATATCTTATCGCACTGGGGTTGAGCTTCCTTATTCTGGCGTTACTTAATCCCCAGTTTGGCTCCAGGTTGGTTAAGGTAAAACGCCGTGGGATAGATGTCCTTATTGCCATTGATACCTCTTTAAGTATGGACGCAGAAGATGTAAAACCTAACCGTCTGGCCAAGGCTAAGTTAGAATTATCTTCCCTGATTGATGAACTTAAAGGGAACCGGGTCGGGATCATTGCCTTTGCCGGAGACACCTTTCTTCAATGTCCTCTGACCGTTGACTATTCGGCGGCCAAGCTCTTTCTCTCTATGGTGGATACCTCTCTTATTCCGTCTCCCGGGACAGCCATTGGTGAAGCGATCAGAGTGGCTATAAAAAGCTTTCCCGAACGGGAACGAAAATACAAGGCGCTGATTCTCTTAACCGATGGTGAGGACCATCAGAGTAATCCTTTAGAAGCGGCTGAGGAAGCTAAAAAGGAAGGCATAAGGATTTATACGATCGGGATTGGCCGGCCTCAGGGTGAACCTATTCCACTTTATGATGAGAATAGAAATCTGACGGGATATAAATTGAATAAACGGGGCGAAGTAGTAATGAGCCGGTTAGATGAAGCTGCCCTCCGGCAGATTGCCTTCAAGACTTCCGGAGACTACTATCGGGCCACTACCGGTGAACTTGAGGTAAAAAGAATTGCAGGTGAAATATCAGGCATGGAGAAAAAAGAGCTGGGTTCAGGGATATATTCTCAATATGAAGACCGATTTCAGTACCCGTTGTTTATTGCCCTTATGTTGCTAATGATCGAGTTTATCATTTCAGAAAGAAGGCGAAGAAGTATCCTCTTCAAATTTAATGGGTATCTGTTGTAAGTTGTAGGTTGCAGGTTCGCTGGTGTGACGGTTAACTTACAACTTACAACTTACAACTTACAACTTACAACCAGATACACCAATAGATTTGAAGAGGCTACCTGAGAGGCTTCATTGGACCCTGATTAACGGCTGGCTGGTGTTTAGTTCCATACCGGAGGTATCAATTTTGCCGCCTGTAGATGCCGTTAATTCCACGGTCCCCGCCACTATGGTGATGTAACTCTGGCCGGATTTTTTACCCACGAATTCAATGGTCGCCAGGACACCTGAGCCGCTTTTACCTGTGGCCCCTCCCTTTTGAGTTACGGCAATAGCATGACGGCCTGTACCATCCTCCTGATCAAGACTGACTACATCTGATCCCAGGAATTTATTTTTAAGCTTGACACTATTTACTTCGAGAATGGCCTCCTCGAATTTAATGCTAAGAGCTGCTCCTAAAAGATTATTTACATTATTGACCCAGACATCAAGAGTAAAGCTTTCTCCGACGGCTATCTGAGTTTTACTCGGCTTCAGCGACATGCCGAGCGTAGTTGAGACCTGCCCAATTTCGAAGGCCCTTTCCGCCGGGGTAGCATCTTTGTTGCCGGCCTCATCTACGGCCCTGACCTTAAAGGTGTAAGAACCTACCGGCAGATTGGGATAGCTCTTTAGGAGCTCAGCAGTGGGAGAGCTATAATCATTATCTATGCCTCCTAACATATATTGGTATTTAAGATTAGCTACAAGAGTAACGCCATCGGTACCACTCCATTTGAAGGTCACCTGCGGGCCGGCAGCGATTGTTCCGCTCGGCCCATCGGTGATGCTTGTCTCCGGCGGGGTAGTATCTTCCACAAGCGGTGTGAAATCTATTGAAAAAGACCTCTTGGCCGGGGTCGGGTCTTCCAGGCCATCGCCATCTTTGGCTTTCACGTAAAAAGTGTAGGCCCCCCGGGGGAGGTTATTGTAAGAAGCGCTCGTCTTTGAACTGAAAGCCGAATAACTTGTTTCGTAGCCGGATAGGCGATAGGCATAGATAAGCCCTGAAACCGGGGTCTTATCGTCTTCACCCGTCCAGGTAAAAGCAGCCGAGTTGGTTTGATCCAGCACCCCGCTTGGCCCGCCGGTGATAGTTGTTTCCGGTTCTCCGCCCGGTTCCTTAATGGTGAAAGACCTTGCCGCCGGGGTAGGGTCTTCGTACCCGTCTTTATCCTTAGCCTTAACTCGAAAAGTATAATTACCTACCGGAAGATTGGTGTAAGTCTGAGTCGTTTTGGAGCTGAAAGAGGAATAGCCGGTTTCCTTTCCTTCCAAAAAGTAAGAGTATGAGAGGTTGTCCGGACTGGTATTATTATCGCTGCCGGTCCAGTTAAAAGTAACAGAGGTCTCCGTCACAGTTCCCTCCGGCCCACCAGTGATAGTTGTCTCAGGGAATTCCTCATCTCCGACAATAGTAAATGACCACCGGGCATGATTCGGGTCAACATTGCCGTCTTCATCCTTGGCCCGAACATGCATGGTATATTTGCCGGGGAGCAGGTCAGTGTATGTTTTTTCTGTGGTGTGGGTATAAGGGGAATAGCCCTGATCGTATCCTTCCAGGAAGTAGGAATAGAGTAAATCCTTCGCCGGGGTAATATCATCCGTCGCCCCCCAACGGAAGTTGGCCATCTTTATTGTGGTGCTATTATCCGGGCCCTTTTCAATAAAGGTCCGGGGATAGGGAGGCAGGAGGGATACTGTCCGAAAGGTATAATCAGGCGACACGGACTGATTGCCGGCCATATCCCTTGATTTGACCCGGTAATGGTAAGTGACATAATTTTTGTCTTCTTTGTTGGTATCGGTATTAGTCGAAATGGAAGTTGCCGGGGCACGTTTAGCGCCGCCTATTTGGTCAGTAGAAACCAGCTTGTTTAAATTAACCCGGTGGCTGATGGCAGGATTGCTGAGACTGCCAACATCACGGGTGATAAGGCCGTAGCTCTTAGAGAGTCCATATTCGACCTCACTGGTGCTGGGCTCATTGGTCAGCCAGGCAATAACGGCTGTTGTTCCGTCACGGCCGGGAGCAGCCGAAATATTAGTTATAATTGGTGGGTTATTATCAATATATGGCGGCGAGGCGATTGGATTTTTATCCCCTCCGGCACAGCCGGCTAAGAAAAAAATGAGGAATACGCTTAAACATAAGTGCTTGATATTGTAATGCATGTATAATACCTCCCAGTATTTTTGTAAGCGTTCAGGTACCAGATGACAAATGAACACTATCTATTAATCGTTATCGGCTGAAAGGATGAAGGACTTTAGGGAATTTTCTTGACTTAATGCGGTCACTGATTTATACTGAGGATCAGGTTCCCGGTTCAAGGTTCAAGGTTCAGGGTTGATCGTCTTGCCCTCTTCGAACCGTGAACATGGAACCCTGAACCCTGAACCTATAGCTCTTAAGATAATGTTTTTGGGGTAATAGGTTGTAAGTTGTAAGTTGTA
>JASEGY010000175.1 GCA_030019105.1 bacterium
CGCAATCGTAACATTCTCGCGGACAACGCAAATGTTGCGGGGTAATAGTATAAGAAGGGAGAAGCTATTATTATTCAAAGTCTAACAATGAACGTATGCCCGGAATGTGGACAGGAGTCTATGCCATTAAAATCTGCCAGAACAGTTGAAGATATACTAAAGGGGGAACTTGAACCAATCGGTCAGTTTACAGCAGAGATGTATCAAGCTGCGTAACAGTGGAGGTTTGAAACATGAGCAAGACGATTAATATCGGTTTGATCGGTTTAGGCACTGTTGGTGGAGGTGTAGTCAGTGTTCTAAGGGACAATCTAAACCTTATTGAGGCCAGGATTGAAGCGCTGGTGAGATTAAAGAAGGTCTGCGATCTGGACCTTGACCGGGCCAGGAAGCTGGGCTTGAACTCTGAGCAACTAACTGCCAGGGCCGAAGAAGTGGTTACTGACCCTGAGATAGACATCGTGATCGAACTGATCGGCGGCTATGAGCCGGCCCGCACCTTTATCCTGGAAGCCATCAGGCATGGCAAACAGGTGGTTACGGCTAACAAGGCCCTCCTGGCTAAATATTGGGGTGAGGTTATGTCTGCTGCCGCTGAGTACCGAGTCGGACTTGGTTTTGAAGCCAGCGTGGGAGGAGGGATACCTCTGCTTTCATCCATCCGGACCGGCCTGGCCGCTAACCGGATTGAATCCATCTTTGGGATTATAAATGGAACCTGTAACTATATTTTGACTGTCATGGAAAGCCAGGGCAAGGAGTTTAATGAGGTTTTAGCTGAGGCCCAGGCCGAAGGATATGCCGAGGCTGATCCATCCTTCGACATTGAGGGGATAGATACCGCGCATAAGATTATAATCCTGGCTTCCCTGGCTTTTGGACAGTGGGTCAAAATGGAAGAGGTTTATACCGAAGGGATTATCCGGCTTACCCGGGCTGATATCACTTGCGCGAAGGAATTTGGCTATACTCTTAAGCTTTTGGGGATAGCCCGCGAGGAGAAAAGCGAGCTGGATGTTCGGGTTCATCCGGTTCTTATCCCTAACCACCATCCCTTAGCCGCAGTGGATGGGGTTTATAACGCTGTTTACTGTCAGGGCAGCCTTACCGGCCCTCTCCTCTTCTACGGTCAGGGCGCCGGCCGTTTTCCTACTGCCTCGGCGGTTGTAGCTGATTGCATTGCCTTAGCCAGGGATTTATTAGCCGGACAGGTAAGACTTCCCTGGCGTCCTGGAGATAAACCAAAGATCGTCAAAGGGATAAAGAGCGCTAAGACCAGATATTACATCCGATTTTCAGCCCTGGACCAACCAGGGGTTTTAGCGGAAATAAGCGGTATTTTGGGACGACACCGGATCAGTATCGCTTCTGTTATTCAAAAAGAGAGAGGAACCAAAGACTCGGTTCCGGTAATAATGCTTACTCACGAGGCCCTGGAAAAAGATATGCAGGCCGCTTTGAGTCAAATCGATCAACTGCCGGTGATTAAAGATAAGAGCTTGATTATCAGGATAGAGGAGCTTTAGCTGATATGAATGAGATTGAATATGAGTTGTTTCTCTCTTCTGATATGAAGGATCGGTTGAGAGTGCGTGCTCTAAAGGACAAAGGTGAGATTCTACAATTTGTGGTTCAGTATGAGGCTTTTATCGAGACCTTATGGCATCCGATTGTAAGATATGATACCGCACATGGGTTTGCCCATATTGACGTGATGTTTCCGGATGGGAGAATTGATAAACAACCAATCTATTCTCCAAGTTATAGTTTGGCATTTACTTATGCAACACAGGATTTAAGGGGGCATTGGAGAGAATATCGGAGAAGATATGAGAGGAGGATGAAAATATGATGAAGGACGAAATAGTCAAGCAAAATTTAGATTTACATGCGGAGTTTATGAGATACATCTTTGAAAATCCGGAGGTTTTAGATCAGATTCCGCCGGGAGCAACTTTAGTTATATTACCAGAAGACAATCCTGAACTTTATCAGGAAAACTTGAAGGTTGTTAAGGCTCAGCAAGCCAGGAGATTACCTGTTGTTGTAGTTAAAATGAAGACTCCCCAACCAATAGTTCCTTACATAGAGACATTATTCAGTGGGGAGAAGGTATCATCAGCATACTAAGAGCCTATCCCAAAACCAGGGCGATAGAAACCAGGTTTCTATGGGACTGCATAGCTTCACCCCGAGTTATTGAGAAGATACAGCTCAGGGTATAATATTGAGATTGCAAATATCAGGATTATATGTAAAAGTGGGATTGTAAATTACAATGTTGCTAAAACCCACCAGGGACTTCTATAGCTCTTAAGATAAATATTTTGGGGTAAGCGAATTCAAGATAGGCTATATAGCTTTCGGAGTTAATCCTTTAGGATTTCATTACTTATGAAAGGCTAAAGCCTAAACTCCAATCTTCAACCAACCCCAGAATCTTTTTCTTAAGCACTATACCTGTTGAGGTGAAATATCAAAAGGCGACTGATTTCAGGGACCTTAAAACTATTCATAAACTTGGCTTCAAAAGAGGGCTTTTAATCTCAAGGGATAGACTTGAAAGAATGGATGAATACTGGATTGTTCCCTTAGAACTCTTCTTGCTCTATCTCGAAGAGTTTTTGGAAGCCGGGAATTAATGGTAAACTTTTGTTGGTTAAATGCCGATTTATAGAATAAAAGGAGTCGTAGCTATGATCAAAGCATTAATCGGCACAAGATACAATAAATCCGCAATCCACAATCCGCAATTCGCAATCCGCAATCCACAATCCGCAATCCCGGGTACCCACGAAGTGGGTGCGCAATCCGCAATTATAATTACCGTCTTTTTCTGCTTATGCCTCTTTATCCCCCAGGCAAAGGCTCAATTCCTGCCTTATTCGATCCAGCCCCTGGAATATTTTCCCACAGCCGTAAAAGTAGGGGATGTTACCGGCGATGACCGTGATGATATAGTCCTGACTGCCTGGTCTGCCTTTGATACAGGCTCTTTAGTCGTGCTGCCGCAGAATTTATCAGGGGGACCGGATCTGCCCCAACGGTATCCTACCGGCCAGGCCCCGGCAGGGCTGGCTCTCGGAGATGTAAACCACGATGGCCGAACAGATGTGGTCATCATTACCCAGGGAGATCAACGGTTGGAAACTTTTCTTGGCACACAAACCGGGGGACTCGAGACAGGGGCAACTTACCACCTGGAAGGCCGGCCCTATCGAGTTGAGGTAGGCGACGTGAATGGAGATGACCGGCTCGATGTTGCGGTCTTAACCAGGATGCCGGAAAAGGTTGTCTTTTTTATCCAGAATGAATCGGGTCAACTTACCTCACTTACGGATTACCGGCTGCCTGCCGCACCGATAGATATTACCCTGACTGACCTCAATTATGACCTTCGTCGGGATATCGCTATCCTGACTGCTGAGGACCTTACCTTCATTCGTCAAACTGCCTCAGGGGATTTAACCGGCCCTGTTTCTGAGATGCAATTTGACACCACCCTGGTGGGCCGAGCCGGCCTGGCGGGCATGGTTACCGGAGATATGAACAGCGACGGTCGATTTGACCTTATTTTGTTCAATTCCAGGCCCCTTCCTTACGGCGGGATAAACATCCTCTTGCAATCAGAGGATTCACTGGCGGCTTCACCTGTTATCTACATGGCTTACGAATCCATCCAGGCCATTTCAGTGGGGGATGTAAACCGGGATGGAAGGGATGACATCATCACCCTGAATGGCGATCGGGGCATCATTACCCTCTTGACCCAGAGCAAAGATGGGACCTTAAATCCTTACCAGGACTTTCCTGTCCCTTACCTCCCGGCTCAATCCGGCTTTCAGTCGCTGGCACTGGGGGATGTAAATGGGGATGACTTCCTTGATGTAGTTATTATTGGCCCGCCAGGCCGGCTCGGCCCCAGGGGAAAGCTTATCATTGTCTTAAATACGGCTCAGGGGCCCCAGAATATCACTCCTCAACCTGGCTGGCCGGTAGCTACCGGGAATTCTGTCTTCTCTTCCCCGGCCTTAGGGGATTTGGATGGAGACGGTAATCTGGAAGTAGTCATTGGCTCCCATGACCGAAAGGTGTACGCCATAAAAAGCGACGGCGCCTTTTTAGACGGCTGGCCTGTAACGACAAAGGGCATTGTCTTTTCTTCGCCCGGCCTGGCTGACCTGAATGTAGATGGCAGATCAGAGGTGGTTGTTGGGTCTTATGACAATAATATCTATGTCTTTAATCATGATGGCAGTTTGTTCTCCGGCTGGCCGTTGTTGACCATGAGCGATATTAATTCCTCGCCTAACCTGGGTGACTTAGACGGAGACGGCGCGGCTGAAATAATTATTGGCGGTTTTGATAACAAGGTTTATGCCTACCAGAGCAATGGGAGAGAAGTCTCGGGCTGGCCGCTGGAGACTCAAGGAGATATAGGCTCAACTCCTCTGGTTATAGACCTGAATGGTGACGGAGGCAGAGAGGTAATAATCGGTTCAGGTGACGGCCGGGTCTATGCCTGGGATCAGGGGGGGAATCTGCTTACCGGTTGGCCGGTGAGCGCCAATGGTGAAGTCATTTCTTCCCCGGCCGCCGGAGATATAAATGGAGATGGTAAACCGGAGATAGTGGTGGGTTCTACTGATGGTCGCCTCTATGCCTGGGATGCGAATGGAATAAGGGTTCCCGGCTGGCCGGTCAGAACAGGAAGCCCGATCCATTCTTCACCGGCCCTGGCTGATCTTGATCGAGACGGAAAACTGGAAATAGTAGTTGGTTCTGATGACTACCGTATTTATGCCTTTAGAGGCGATGGAAGCAATCTCCCTAACTGGCCGGTGGCTACCGGCGGGCAGGTCAGGTCATCACCGGCTATTGCTGATATTGATGGGGACGGCGAACTGGAGGTAGTGGCCGGTTCCTACGACGGCAAACTTTATGCCATAAATCCTGATGGTTCTCCTGCCCCTGGTTTCCCTCTCCAGGTAGGGGGAGAACTGTATTCTTCACCGGCCATAGCAGATATAGATAATGATGGCGCCCTGGAAGTAGTGATCGGCTCCACTAACGGCCGAATTTACTGCTTTGATATAGGCAAAGGCAGGCATACGCCGGACCTTTCCCCCTGGCCCAGATTCCATCACGACAATAGCAGCACCGGCCTCTACGCCGGACTTGAGACGGCCAATCTTGCCCCGGCGGCCGATGCCGGGCCGGATGTTACGGTGGAACCGGGATTGACTATCAGTCTCGATGGAAGTCGAAGTCTTGATATGGGAGGTGACCGGTTGATTTACCTGTGGGCTCAGATTGAAGGCCCACCTGTTCAGCTTTCCGACATACAGAGCATCTGGCCCACAATTACCCTCAATATGTCAGGCAGATATATCTTCCGGCTGATTGTCAACGATGGGCATGCCGACAGTAAGCCGGATACGGTCGCTGTTACGGTAATTGAAAATAAGCCGCCCATTGCTTCTGCCGGGCATGATCAAGAGGTTTATGGAGATACAAAGGTATTCCTTGACGGCCGGCAGAGTTCTGACCCGGAGGGTGATATCCTGACTTATCGTTGGACGCAAAAGTTGGGTCCTGTGGTAGAGATCTCAAGCGAGACCTCACCTAAACCCAGTTTTACGCCGACTGAAATTGGGGACTACCGGTTCGAATTGATCGTAAATGATGGCCGGCAGGACAGTAAACCGGATAGCGCTGCGGTTACTGTTAAGGAAGAGCCGGTCATTGTCGCCCCCATTTATGTCAGGGTCAGGGGCTGCGAAGACAACTGTTCCCGTTTTTGGGTGGACATAGTCGTTGGAGATGATCAAGTCCCGGTTAAGGATTTATTCGGTCTTTCCTTTAAGCTGAATTACACCCACCCGGGTATCATCAAGGCTGACACCTCTTCTGCCGGAGATTTCTTAGGCCCCGGGGTGGTCTTTCACGCTGAAGCGGATGATGCTTCAGGACAGGTAGGCCTGGGGATCAGCCGCAAATTGGGCAGCGACGGGGTGGAGGGAAGCGGAATAGTGGCCAGGGTAGAATTCAGATTAACCGGGATTATTCCTTCCGGTGAAGTGATTGAATTCAACCTGAATGATGTTACGGCATTTAATACTAAGGGGAAGCCGATTTCCTTACAGCCTGTGGGGACTGTTTTTGAAAGCGGAATTATTACGGTTTGGCCCGGGGATACCAATAACGACGGGATAGTAGATGAAAAGGATGTTCTCCCTGTAGGGCAATATTGGCATATTGAAGGGCCGGAGCGGTATGACGGCTCTATGCGCTGGGCAGCCCAATCGGTCATGCCCTGGGAAATCCATGAAAGCACTTATGCTGACGCCAATGGTGATGGTATCGTAGACGAAAAGGAAATCCTGGCGATTGGGCTTAACTGGCATCGAAAATCAGTTTCGAGTTCGGGGCACCCGCTGCCAGGCCGGCTCGGCCTTGCGGGTCGTCGAGTTTCGAGTTCTTTAATTCCGCAATCCGCAATCAACAGTCCGCAATCCGCAATCCGCAATCCACAATTGTTAGGGGCTTACCAGGCGATGTATCAGGCCCTGGAGAACAATTCCGGGCTGGGAGCCGGGGCAGAGCTCAAACACTTTCTGGCTGAGATCATCACCAGTCTGCAAGGCCGGCAAATACCTCTTCGAACCTCACTGGGGCAGAGTTACCCCAATCCAATGAATCCCGAATGTTTCATCCCCTTTGCCTTAGCTTCTGAAGCTGAGGTAACCCTCCGTATCTATACCCTCTCCGGCCAACTGATCCGAACCCTTGATCCTGGCCGGCTTCCTGCTGGAACATATCACTCCAAATCACGGGCCGCCTACTGGGATGGCCGGGATGAAGACGGAAGAGAAGTATCCAGCGGCATTTACTTCTATCAATTAAAAGCCGGCTCCTTTCTTTCTGTCCGCAAGATGATTATTTTAAGGTAATAGTTCACCACGGACAAGCACTTGCCCCCCAATTTAGGCTTGACCATTTTCCCCTCCTGGTATATAATTGGAAGACAATGTTACTCCTTGGTGTAACAAACGGCATCACAAATCCACGTAGCTGGAACAGAGGGTCTGTGGTAATTTTACCATATTGGGCTTCTGGGAGGAGGGGGTACTCACCCGTTAGTACTTTGATTTAGAAAAAAGCAACTATAGTGTTTAAGAAAAAGATTTTGGGGTTGGCTATCCTTTGGAGTTCAGGC
>JASEGY010000176.1 GCA_030019105.1 bacterium
CAGTAGCAAAATCCACCGGCCGCAGTTTCAGGTGGGCCTCTAAAAAGAAACCGTCACTTCCCAGGGTAACCTTGAGGGCTTGAGAAATTTTACCGGCATCAGGCTGAGCGACCACAGCCGCGTTTAGAACGACCAAATCCGGCTCTAAGGTAAGGTCTTCGCCTAAGATCGGATCTCTGACCTTTACGCGCAGCCTGTCGCCGGCAATCACCTCCGGCTTATGTCCTTCATCGTATCGAATGAAGATCACCCCGGCCTCTCTGGCGGCCTGATAATATTGCTCTTTAAATCCGTAAGTCCTGATGTCCCGGTAGAGATAGTAAACATCGGCTTCCGGATGTTTCTCTTTTATCTTAAGGGCGTTCTTGATCGCCTGGGCACAACACAGGCGGCTGCAATAGGGCCGCTCTTCATCTCTGGAACCGACACAGCCGATCATCACTACCGAATGCGGATTGCGGAATGCGGAATGCGGATTGGCCAGACGCTCCTCTAATTCTAATTGGGTAATAACCCGCTTATCCTGGCCATAAAGGTATTCTGTTGGTTTGTATTCAGTCCCGCCAGTGGCTACAATCAACACGCCATGCTCAATCCTTCTGACTTCTGACTTCTGATTTCTGACTTCTGAAGTAAAATGCCCGACGTGGCCGGTTGTTTCTTCCAGTTCACTGGACAGATGCATCTCGATTAACTGGTGATTCCGCACCTGCTCTATCTGGGACTGCAGGTAGGCCTGGGGATCATTGCCATTCAGGGTAAAATAAACCCGGCGCAGGTTGCCGCCTAATTCGGCTTCCTTCTCTATTAGATGGACCTTAAAACCCTGAGCGGCCAACGACAGAGCCGCCCTCATCCCGGAAACCCCGCCTCCGATGACCAGACCGACTCGTGTTATTTCTGCCTGAAGTAAATGAAGGGGTTGAAGATGACTTGAACCGGCCACCGCCATTCTGACCAGGTCTTTCGCCTTGGCCGTTGCTTTGGCGGGGATACTCTGGTGCACCCAGGAGCATTGATCCCGGATATTGGCCATCTCAAACAGATAGGGGTTTAGCCCCGCCTCCCGGATGGTATCCTGAAAGAGCGGTTCGTGTGTCCTCGGCGTGCAGGCCGCCACCACAACCCGATTAAGTTTATGTTTAATTACGGCCTCTCTTATCCTGGCCTGGTTGTCGGAAGAACAGGCATAAATCGCCTCTTGAGAAACGACCACATTGGGCAAAGTCCCGGCATATTTGACTACGTCCGGCACATCTACCGTAGCCGCAATATTGATCCCGCATCTACAAACAAAGACACCGATTCTTGGCTCCTGACCACTTATGTCCCTCTCGGGAGGATATTCTTTATGCTCGATTAATTGTCCCCGGACATCCTGCAGCAGCTCTTCCGCACAGGCTGCCGCGGCTGACGCCTGCATTACCGTCTCAGGGATATCTTTTGGCTCCTCGACCGCCCCGCAGGCATAGATGCCTTCCTTCAGGGTAACAGACGAAAATGCCTGACTTTGGATAAAGTCGTAGGTATTTCTTTCCACCCCTAAAATATCAGCTAATTGTCTTATTTTCTCCTTTGTTTTCAAGCCCATTGAGAGAACAACCAGGTCAAACTCTTCCTCACGCAGGTTTCCATCTTCAAGGTATCGTATCTGAAGATTCCTTGAACTCGGCGTCTCATAGACCTTAGAGACCTGCGACCTGATATATCGCACCCCGTATTCCTTTTCCGCCCGCTGGTAGTATTTATCAAATCCCTTGCCAAAGGCCCGCAAGTCCATAAAGAATACGGTCGGCTCAAGCTCGGGGGAATGTTCTTTGGCAATAATGGCCTCTTTAGTCGCGTACATGCAGCAAACTGAGGAGCAATAAGGCCGGTCTATATCCCGGCTGCCGACGCACTGAATCCAGGCGACCTTTTTAGGCTCGGCGTGGTCGGAAGGCCTGATGACGTGGCCGCCCGTAGGCCCGGAGGCGGAAAGATACCGCTCAAATTCAAGGGAAGTCAGGACATTGGGATAGTAGCTATAGCCGTATTCTCCCTTGATCTTCGGGTCAATCAGCTCAAACCCTGAGGCCAGAATTATAGAACCGACATCGAGATCGATCTTTTCTTCTCTCTGCTCAAAATCAATGGCCTTAGCCTCGCACACCTCGGCACAGACCTTGCACTTCCCGGTATTTAACCCGACACAGGTCGTTGGGTCAATAACGGCCTTCTTGGGCACGGCCTGGGGATAGGATATGTAGATGCTGGGCCTGCCTTTTAGATTCATGTCATATTCAGAAAGGATAGGCCGGACCTCTTCGGTAGAAACATCCTCCGGCCTGATGGTGCCGGTAGGACAGACCTGGAGGCAGGCGCCGCAAGCCATGCAGACCGGAGAACGGCCGTCAAAGGGGGCCTTGACCTTTCGTTCAATACCACGCCCCACAAAGCCAATCGCGCCCCGGCCCATCACCTCATTACATACCCGCACACACAAGCCGCAGAGGATGCAATTATCATCCCTCTTCGGAAACCGCGGCTCTTTCAGGCCAAAAGAAGCCGCTAATTTCTGAATAGGTTCCGAATTAGGGCATCTGGCCAGAAGCAGCTCAATGATTATCTTCCTTATTTTAAGGATTTCATCTGAATCCGTAACAACCTGAAGCCCTTTCTCCACCGGATAGAGGCAGGAAACGACCACCCTTGTCCGGCCGCCTGAGCTAACCTCGACCACACAGAGCCGGCATCCCCCATAAGGAGGAACTCCCTCGAGGTAACAAAGAGTCGGTATCTCGATTCCGGCTGTTTTAGCTGCCTCTAAGACAGTCTGCCCTTCCCGGGCCTCGACTTCTTTATTGTTTATCGTAAGCTTGATCATTAAATACTCCTCATCGTGCAACCAAATGTCGAGCTTGTGCTAAGGCCTCTTCGCCAGGAATAGACTGAACTTTTCCAGATCGAATCTCATCCCTGCGTCTTTTTACCTCCACAAGATGCGATTTTTCAATGGCGCTGTCAACATGGGTTTCAAGGTTCTCTACAAGTTTCTCGGCAAGCAAAGCCTTCGCCTCGTTGGGAAGCAATATAGCCTCATCGTAAATCTGATCTACTGTAAGCGGCATATTAATAAGTATCCTTTCTATTTCAGCATCCGCCTTCCGAAACTATCCCGACGGATCGCTACCCATCTTTTTCATAGAGCGCGATCCCTTTCGCAAGAAGCTGTTTTGCCTTCCGTTGTCTTGTTGTTATCCATCTGTTATCGGTAACTCAACTCCCTTAGTTTTAATCTCATAGATTAATGGAACCCAAGTATCTTCGTAAAGTGCACGCGGGGTTAATGGTATGGCTTCTAATCGTGGGTCTATCCTACTACCCAGACGAAAAAGGAGCATTTTTTCTTCAATTCTATCCTTGCCAAAATCATCGGAGACAACAGCTATATCTATATCACTGTATTCTGTATTCTTGCCTTCTGCATAGGAACCATAAAGAATAACTTTATCAGCTCTGATATTCTTCTTTACCAGGGCCTCAATCAACCTCTTTATTGGGCTTAAAATTGACTGGTCAACCATTGGGAAACCTTCCTTATTTCCTCCATCTTCCGGGTAGTAAACTCTTCGGTGCATTTTCTATAAAATTCCATCTAACGGTCCCCCACCTTGAATCCTGTCGATCACCTAATTTCCACCGCATTAAACTTACAAGAATCAAAACAGACCCCGCATTTGATACATTTTACCTGGTCTATAATATGCGGCTTCTTCTTCTCACCTGCAATGGCCTCAGTCGGACAGTGCTTGGCGCAAAGCATACAACCCGTGCAGGCCTCGGCATTAATAGTAAATGTGGTCAGTTCCTTGCAGACACCGGCCGGACATTTTTTATCCTTAATGTGGGCCTCATATTCATCTTGAAAGTATCTAATCGTTGACAGGATAGGATTGGGGGCCGTGTTGCCAAGTCCGCAAAGGGCCGCTTTCTTGATGACCGCCGAAAGCTCTCCCAGGAGCTCGATGTCGGCCGGCTTACCTTTACCGGCACAGATGTCGGAAAGTATCTCATATATCCGCACTACCCCTTCCCGGCAGGGGACACATTTCCCGCAGGACTCTTCCTTCAGGAATCCCATGAAATAACGGGCCATGTCAACCATACAGGTTCGATCATCCATGACAATCATCCCGCCGGAGCCCATCATGGAGCCGACTTTAGTCAACTCATCAAAATCAACCGGCAGGTCAAGGTGTTTCTCAGTGATACAGCCGCCTGAAGGCCCTCCGGTCTGAACGGCCTTGAATTTACGTTTATTAGGGATACCGCCGCCTATGTCAAAAATAATCTCCCGCAAGGTAATGCCCATAGGCACTTCAATCAGACCGGTGTTGTTAATCTTTCCCACCAGCGAGAAAATCTTGGTGCCCTTGCTGTTTTTTGTCCCGATCTTTGTATACCAATCCGCTCCTTTTTCAATAATGAGAGGCACATTGGCCCATGTCTCGACATTATTCAGGTTAGTTGGTCGGTCCCAAAGCCCTTTTTCAGCCGGAAAGATATACTTTGGCCTTGGCTCACCTATCTTCCCCTCAATGGAGGCGATCAGGGCCGTTTCTTCACCACAGACAAAGGCGCCGCCACCCCTGACTACCTTGACATCAAAATCAAATCCGGAACCCATGATATCCCGGCCTAACAATCCATATCCCCTGGCCTGCTCAACGGCTATATTAACATTCTTTACTGCCAATGGATATTCATTACGCACATAAACATATCCCTCACTACTGCCGATCGCGTAGGCCCCAATAATCATCCCTTCCAGAACAGAATGCGGATTACCCTCCAGAAGGCTGCGATCCATATACGCCCCTGGATCTCCTTCATCAGCATTGCAGATAACATACCTTGGCTCACCCGGCGCCTGGCGGGTGGTCTCCCATTTCCTGCCTGTTGGGAATCCACCGCCACCTCTTCCACGAAGCCCGGAGACCCTGATCTCTTCGATTACCTGCTCCGGAGTCATTCCGGAAATGACAGAATACAGGGCGGCATAACCACCTGTAGCAATGTATTCCTCGATGCCTTCCGGATCGATAAGCCCACAATTGGCAGAGACAAGCCTGTTTTGTTTACTATAGAACCCAATCTCTGTTTGACCATCTTCCGTTATCCGCCCCAGCAGCCCTTTGGAAGGCATATTTCCTGAGGTCAGCTCAGCTACTAATGAAGCAACTTTCTCCGGTGTCATAGCCTGATAGATATTCCGCTCTCCCTGGGAGGTTCTTACCTCAACAGTCGGCTCTACCTGACAAAAACCCAGACAACCGGTCTTACCCACAATCATCTTCAATCCCTGCTTTTCTCTCTCTTCACAGAGAGCAGAGAAAACATCCCCACTGCCTGTTGCCAGACCGCAGGTAGCCATGCCAACCACTATCTTCCCTTCCGGAGGGAGAAGCTTCTTTCTCCCATCCTCCCTTATTCGCTTGAGATCATCTATTCCCTGTATCTTCATTGATCCTCTTTCCAAATCCTTTCTATTATCTTTGAAGCCCCATCCTGAGTCAAGTTGCCGTATGTCTTGCCGTTTATGGTCATTACCGGCGACAGAGAACAGCAACCAAGGCAGCGAACTCCCTCTAAGGTGAAAGCCAAATCTTGGGTTGTTTCGCCACAGGAGATAGAAAGGTCGCGCTCTAATCGTTCCACAATCCTGTCTACTCCCCTTACATGGCAGGCCGTGCCAAGACAGATATTGATGATGTGTCTGCCCTTTGGCGTAAGGCTGAAGGCCGTATAGTATGTGGCCAGGCTGTAAGCCGAAGAGACAGGAAGATTAAGACGGTTGGCTATATACCGCAGGACATCTTCAGGCAGGTAATTGTATTCGGCCTGGACATCCTGCAGAATAGCTAAAAGATACTCTTTTTTGGCCTGATAGGTATTGATTATGCCGGTCACCCGCTCTTCATCTTTCGGGTCTAACCGAACCGGAGGTTCAACCGCCTCAAAGTAGGGCCTGTTCCTGGTCAGGCAGGCCTCCGTACAGGTGCCGCAACCGGTACATCTTTCTTCATTGACGTAACGGGGATGTCTCAAAACCTCTACCTTGAAATTACCGGGATATCCCTCTACCCTGGTAATTTCAGAGTTGGTCAGGAGTTTAATATTCAAACTATTCCCTACCTCGACCAACCGGGGGCCCATAATGCACATGGCACAGTCATTGGTCGGGAAGGTCTTATCCAATTGCGACATCCTACCGCCAATAGCCGGCCCTTCTTCTACCAGATAGACCCTGAATCCGGCCTCTGAGAGGTCCGAAGCGGCCTGCATCCCGCCTATGCCGCCGCCGACAACTAATACTGAACCGGTTTTCTGCTTTTCATTGCTCATAGATTTTTATTTTACTCACCTTTCCAATCAAATATTACCTTTCTCTCCCTCTCCTGAAAAGTGATATCGAAAAGATTGAAAACATCTCTTCTACCTAAAAGGAAGGGGACATGTTCTAAATGAGGAGTTCATCCTTAGGCACTTTCCACAATACAACTTTTTCTTCAGGGAATTTTTCCTCTGCATCAAGATAGACTTGTTCCGGATCATCCCCAGAGCTTACCACTTCTTGATGAGCAATAGCAACATATCTATCTGCTCGACAGTTAAAAGTTCTCAACTAGTTGTTGAAATATGCCGAAAAGAATCCATAGGGAGGGAATTAAGATTAAGGAGGCCCCTATGGATAAGAAGCTATTTGAAATATTGGAGAATTTCAGGCCATGTTTCTCTCGCAAGGCCACTTACTACTGGTTTATCTTAGTAATGATAGGGTTAATAGTTAGGGCAGACCACTATGGAATCAGCAGTATAGTCCGTTGGGTCTCTCTTAGCCCTAACTGTTACTTCTCATTGTTACACTTTTTTGCTTCAACTGGATGGACACTTGAGACCCTATTATTGTGTTGGTGGAACTATTGTCTACAAGACCCTCTCCGTTTAAAGATCCAGGGAAGGGCTGTTCTCATTATGAGATCACACCAATCAACCAAAAGAGGGACAAAGAATGCCTGGTGTAGTTACCAGCCATCAGCATTCAGAGACATCAAGTAAATCCAGTTACTTTCGAGGTCATGTTTGGGGATTCCTCGCCTTAGTACAGACCTCGTGCTTTGCCCTCGCCAAATCGACAATAAGCCTTTTGGCCACAGG
>JASEGY010000177.1 GCA_030019105.1 bacterium
CACTCTGCTTTAGCCGAAATAGGTAAAGCAGAGTGAGTTCTGTCACTATAGACTATAGGCTCGCGGTGTTACCCTAAAGCGGCTTTTTTGAACCACGCCCAAAATCATAAAGAGAACTCAAGGCGATGTTCATCGTTTATGAAGCATACCTATCCTCTCAGGTTGTTTTTTGATCCGAGAGACAAGGCGTGGGTCGCTATTTCAGATGATCTGCCAGGTTGTTCTGCCGGCGGGGATACTCCTTTTGAAGCCTTGAAGGAATTTGAAATTGCTCTAGAAATATGGCTTGCCGCACTTAAGGCTGAAGGGAAGTCAATTCCTGAACCTGACTATTCTACACATAAAAAAGCGGCTTGAACGTTGCGACAAGCCGGGCGTTAAGTATAAAGATCAACCAGCATACCTCGTATCTCATCCAGTTTGGCTACCAGGGTAAGGGGGTCAACCTGGGAAGCAAGAATCTCCTCGGTTAACGCAGTCAACCGTTTGTCAACCTCCTCCACAATAACATATATCTTCTCCTCAAAATTACGCCGGCTCATTCTTTCTCGAACCCTGTAAAGCCGGGACAGAGTTTCTTTCATCAAACGTTTAACCATGTCTTTATAGGTAATCATGTTTTCGTAGATAGGGTCTTGCATGAGGGCCTGGGCAGCTTCATCCACGTTAAGAAGCATTTCTTCTAATTCCTTCGTGGTCAATTCATCTGAAGTGACTTTAAATGCTTCCAGGAAAGGAGAATGGGCCGCTTCTATCTTATCTCCTGCTCCTCTACTCCCCTGCCCGGCGCCTTTAGAAGCCCCGCCAGGCCGGCTGGTAGTAGCCGCTTTTGTTCCTCCCGATCCCTGCCTCGAAGTTCTGCTGCTTACTTTCATTAATCTACCTCCAACTACTAATAATAGGACGCAGATGAACGCAGATTTTCAAGATTTTTGGCCTTGTCCATCGTTTCGGCCAATAGTGCTTGACCAAATTGGGTGTTGTAGTTGCAGAGCTTGCTCTGCCGTCCTGTCGAGCAAGCTCGACCACTACAAAATTGCTCCAATGGCCGAAACGATGGACAAGGCCAGATTTTTTATCCTATAAATCTGCGAATATCTGCGTTCCCTATTTATTCCTATCTCTGTAAAGCCTCATCGACATATTGCCTGATATCCTTGTGAACTTCCTCTTTCCCCCGATCAGCTTTGATGATCTTGATCCGCTCTGATTCAACTTGAGCTAATTCAAGGTATCCCTCTCTAACCCGATGGTGAAAAGAGATGGCTTCCTGTTCCATTCGATCCGGTTCCCTCCCTCCCAATGCTCTTTCCATGCCGGCTTGAGGATTAATGTCCAGAAGAAGGGTCAGCTCAGGCGTGAGACCATCAGTGGCGAGATAATTTACCTGCCGAATCCATTCTAAATCTAAATCCCGACCATAGCCCTGGTAGGCTACAGTAGCATCAGCAAAGCGGTCACAGATGACTATTTTATCTGCTTCCAGAGCCGGCCGGATAATTTCATCTACGTGTTGTCTCCGGGCAGCAGCATAAAGAAAGAGTTCAGTCACGATTGAAGGTCCGGGAGAATGCTTGAGGAGAATTTCTCTGATCGTTTCTCCAATCTTTGTCCCCCCTGGCTCCCGGGTAAGAACACACTGATAGCCCTTCTCCTCCAGATAGCTAACTAACATTTTAGCCTGAGTAGATTTACCGCTGCCTTCCGGCCCCTCTAAGGTAATAAAAAATCCCACTATTTAGTTCCTCGGTAACTACTCAGACCATTTATTAACCACGAATGAACACGAATTACCCCGAATGAACACGAATGATTTTAGGATTAAGGATTTCTTACTATAGTGGTTAAGAAAAAGATTTTGGGGTTGGCTATCCTTTGGAGTTCAGGCTTTAGCCTTTCATAACTAATGAAATCCTAAAGGATTAACTCCGAAAGCTACATAGCCTATCTTGAATTCGCTTACCCCAAAATATTTATCTTAAGAGCTATACTATCTTTATTCGTGCATATTCGTGGACATTCGTGTTAATTCGTGGCTGAGTAGTTACTCACTTTCTTTCTAATTGTTGGTTACTTTTCTGAATCTCCTGCTTTTCTATCCGTTCCCTGACCTTCTTTTTTTCTTCCGGAGTTAGATTTTGCCATTGTTGATACTTTTCAAGGATATGTTCTTTTGCCTCAGGGTCCATCTTTTTAAGTGTTCTATATTTCTTGCGAAGGTCTATCTTTTCCTTCTCAGGCAGTTTTTTCCATTTCTCAAATTCAGCTCGAATGGCCCGGCGATCTTTAAGTGAAAGTTTCTGAAAATGTGTATAGTTTTGCTTTATTCGAATCCGTTCTTCAGTCGGAAGATTTTTGAATCGATCCAGATTACTCTTGATGCTGTGTTTCTCTTTAAGCGAAAGTGTCTTCCATTCTTTATACCGGTCGAGAATGACCTTTTTTTCATCCGCAGGAAGGTTCTTCCAGTATTTGATTTTATCCGGTAGGGCCTGAGGGCTGTCCTGTTCAGATGTTATTTCGGTGGTAGTTTCGCCGGTCCATCCCAAAGAAGGAATTCCCCCCAGGAAAGTAATAACCATGAAAGTTAAAAAAAACTTCTTCATTTCTTTTTCCCCTTTTCGTTTATAATTTCCATATCCTCCCAGAGTCCCATTTCCATCAGGAGGTCATAATTTTCCAGTATCTCCAGATGCTTAATAATTTCCATCTCTTCCGGACTGATCTCGGCTCCGGTATCAGACGTTTCTATCAGTTTTACTTCGGTTGCCTTCTCGGCTCGATTACCCATCGCATAGACCTTATTATTTGCCAGGCTTAGAATAAACATGAGAAGGAATAGGTGCAACAGGATATTGAGTTTCGAGTTCATTTGCCTTCCTTTTCGGCTCATCGCCCCCTTACATTTTCTCAATAAGCTCGAGATTTGCCAACAGCTCCATATTTTGAAGTATTTGCAGATCCTGGTAAATTTCCATATCTTGAGCTATTTCTATTTCTTCCGTAGTTGGGAAGACAGTGGGTGGAGCTATTGCCCCGGGCAAATAGAGCCCCGCCGTAATAATTATCGCCGCGGCTGCGGCCAGCGCTGAGGCTGCCCGTAAAGAGAGAACAGGGAGCCGAAAGAAAAAAAACCATTTGCTTTCTCTTTTTTCTTCCTCTTCCCTTACCATAGCCCAGAATTTGGTTCTAAACCCAACTGACGGGACTATCTCCTCATCCCAACCTCGGAGCATGTCCCAACTTTGGGTCAGGCGGTCCCTCTCTAACCGACAGCCGCCACATTCAGTCAGATGACCCATCAGGGCCTGTCTTTCCGGGCCGGTTAACTCATTATCTATCATAGCAGAAATCTGCACCCTGGCTTTCTTGCATCTCATTTTAATCACCTCGTTACGGATTTCGGATTGCGGATTGCGGATTGCGGATTATGTCATTATTTTAAAGCGCGGTCTTGTTCATCGTTTCGGCCATTTTATAGCTCTTAAGATAAATATTTTGGGGTAAGCGAATTCAAGATAGGCTATGTAGCTTTTGGAGTTAATCCTTTAGGATTTCATTAGTTATGAAAGGCTAAAGCCTGAACTCCAAAGGATAGCCAACCCCAAAATCTTTTTCTTAAACACTATAGTAGGTTAGGTGGAGCATAGCCCTCCAACCACCAATATGGTGGGTTCCAGTCTGTTTCACTCACCCTACATTGTTCGCAAGTGGCCGAAACGATGTAAATTAATCCGCAATCCGAATTCCGCAATCCGCAATCACTTTCTCATATACGGCCTAAGTTTTACCTTCAGCGACTCCTTTGCTCGATGGAGTAAGGACTTGACAGCGCTCACCGATAGATTAAGACAGTGAGCAATTTCTTCGTAAGAAAGCTCTTCGTATCGATTCAAAATAACGGCTGCTCGCTGGTTCTCAGGGAGAGAGTTTATGGCCTCTCTCACGATTGACTGTCGTTCTTTCTGTTCCATCAACTCCGCGGGCGATGCCCGCCCGCCGTTTTCAATTTCCCGGTTTATTTCACCCTCTTCGGTTAAAATAGGTACATCTAAAGATTCAATCTGCACCTTTCCTTTTTTTCTAAGTTCATTCAAACACAGGTTGGTAGCGATCCGATAAAGCCATGTAGAAAACTTGGCCAGGGCCTCATATCCGGAAGCTGATTTATAGACCCTTAGAAAGACTTCCTGGGTTAGCTCCTCAGCCTCACGTCTGTCTCCGATTAACCGATAGATCATATTCAGTAAAGGCCGTTCATACTTATCCAGGAGCTTTCCAAAGCAGGAGACATCTCCTTCTTTGAATTTAAGCATCAATTCTGCATCCGGATCTAAGGTATCTCTCATGTATTTAAACCCGATTTGGCGGAAAATGTTTCGGGGCATTGATCATCGTTTCGGCCACTCAAGTCGAAAATGGGAAATAGGAAATTAGGAAATGGGAAGTATACTCGACACTGTTACAAATTGAGTTTTAATAATGTGTCCAATATCGAATATCGAACAAGGAATAATGAATGTCGAAGGAACAAGGGGAACAAAACCTCATAATTCGAAATTCTTTATTCGATATTCGATATTCAATATATCTTGATTTACTTCCTATTTCCCATTTCTTACTTCCTATTTTTAAGTGGCCGAAACGATAATCATCGCCTGTTTCGATAAGCGTTCAGTCCCCACTCACCAGGTGTAGACCAGACTGACATTAGCCAGGTAGTCAGTAAAAGAACTTCCTCCTCTATCCCAATACTGTTCCAGATTGAGAGTTGTATCTAAGCTTAACTCCGGGGTCAGGGAGTAGGTTAAAAAGAGAAGGGCAGAGTTGACCTCGTAATCTTCATAATAAAGTAATTCAGAAGATCCGGCCGCCACAGATAGAGCATCAGTGGTTGGCGTTTCTTTATAATTAATCATCTCATACTCGTTACTTATCTCCACCCCGAGTTTATCAAAACTGAGTTGTAAAGAGATGTCGAATTCGGCTCCATAGTAGTCTTTATCGGCACGGTCATAGTCGTAGTTAATTTTTACCCCGCATTTTACCGTCCCTTTTATCTGCCTGGCAGGGGTGAATTCAATCCTGGGTAAAATAAGCCGGTCTAAGAGATAATCCGTATTGAGGCTGCCTCTTTTCCGGTAATCTCGATATTCGAGCCCGTTTTCCAGGCCAATCGTTAGAGAAGGGAAAAGACCATAAGAAACCGAGGCGTCGAAATTATTTTGGAAATAATCGTCTTTCTTTTTAGGGACATTAAAATCAAGCCGGGTCGATTCATTGGTCAGACTAAGCTCCCCTTTTTTACCCAGATACCGGTAAAAGTCGAGGACAAGTCTATGTTCCTCCAGATCCCGTCTTTTGTCAAACCGGTAGCGGTCCATCCGGAAGTCGTAGCTAACAGTTAATTCTGCTTTAGGATTCAACCGGGCGTAAAATTTAAAAGAAGGTGTAATAGAAACCACATGGGTATCCCGATTTATCTCATCTTGTGACGCCTCCAATCTTAAGCCGTTTTTAAAGCTGATAAGAATGGGGTCAGAGGGGGTATATTCTATCTTGATATTCAGATCCTCCGCTAATAACCTTCGATCAGAGTCGTCTATGTATATCTCACCTTCCAGTTCGTTTTCAAGGCTAATGGAAAGCTCGGCCTCAGGTTGATCCTCAAATTCCAGGGCAAACCTATTCCTGATCAATTCGGCTGAACGGAAGGTAAAGAGGTTGTCTAATTCTCCTCTGGCCTTTTCCATACCAAGGTCAAGATTGAATCCCAGATCAAGGACAGCGGTTTGTCTTCTTTTTTCATCCTCTATCTGTTCCATCTCTCCGCCGAGGCTCACCTCACCTTGAAGTGAAACACCATGCGCCGGAGTGATCCAGCCGATAAAAACGAAGAATAGGACGCAGATAAACGTAAATTTGGGACGGTTCATTTTCATCGTTTTCTCTATGATTTCTTGTAGCCGTTCACGGTTTGAAATTGGAAATTGGGGGACGGTTCAAAAATCGTCCATTTTCTTGTGAAACCTTGCGTTCTTTCTGGAGTTTAGGCTTTAGCCTTTCATAACTAATGAAATCCTAAAGGATTAACTCCGGAAAGTTAATGATAATTTTTAGCCGCAAGCTTTCACAGTAAGGTGAACCATCCCGAAATTGGGAATTAGGGAAAGAGATGAAGTCTGAATGCCCAATTTCTAATTTCCAATTTCAGCATTCTGTGAACACTTACGATTATCCGCAAACTTTTACACTAAAGTGAACCATCCCGTTCCCTCACTTCTCTACTCTTTTTTCCATTGCCTCTCCGGCCAGATTGATCCCAATACGAATATTGTGACGTGCCGCTTCCATATCTCCGTTCCTGGCAGCCTGTTTGGCCATATTTAGAAAATCTTTAGCCTGGTTAACTAATTTGTAAGCGATCGTGTCATCATCTTCTTTAACTATTTGAGACGTTCGGCGTATCAAGTTAGAAAGTTTTTTTATTTCCTTTTCTATGCTCTTCCTGGCTTTATCCTCACTCTGTTTAAGGACACGATTAGCAAAGTTGAAGGCCACTTGTTTAAACTTGATGGCCCGTCTAAAATATCCCCTTGCAAAGGCATTTTCAGCTTTAATTTGAAAATCTTCTGCTCTTCTAAGCCAACGAGCCTCTGAGGAGGAGTGGCCGCCGGTAAGGGTGGCTGCCTTTTTTGCCTTAGCCATAATATTCCTGAGCTGCTCCAATTCATTTTCAGCCTGTTCTTTCTCTCCGGCTAAATAGAGAGCCCGTCTGATTAATTTGAAGGCAGATCTCAAGTAAACAGTGGCGGTCTCTATATCTTCCCTTCGATAGGCAGTTATGGCTGCATCCACCTCATTTCTGGCTTTATCCAATACTTGTAATGCCTCTACACTTTGGCTTTCCTTGACGATCCTCTCGGCTTCTCTGATGTCTTGTGTTAATTTTGTCCTGACTGTGTTGACCTGGATAACGGTTAACTCCCTGGCAGTTGAGTTCATCGGATAAATTAACACCAGAAAGGCAAAAATAAGGGTAAAAAGGATTGATTTATTCTTCAACAGAGACACCTCCTAACTTTAGATTGCGGATTGTAGATTTCGGATTGCGGATTTTAGTACCACTCGGCGGAAGTTCTTCCCCAGTTTTAGAAACCAGGTTTTTTGAAAAAACCTGGT
>JASEGY010000178.1 GCA_030019105.1 bacterium
GCCAGTGAGACTTGCAACCTTACCTTCCCGAAAGCTTCAAGCTTTCGGGAAGGTCTCTATTGGCCGAAACGATGAACAAGGCTAACTTACCTAATCTACATCAACTTTCTCCTGCCGCATAGAAGCCAGCTCTATCCCTTTTACCCGATACAGTGTATCCTCGATTAATTTGCGGTTGGCCGAGATGACGTCGGCCAACAGTCCGATGAGCATCACCTGAAAGCCGGTCATCAGCAGAACGGACATCAAGATAAGGGATTGGATATGACCGCCCGGATTCTGGTCGGTGAAAAAGAAATACAGGAATCTGACTCCAAGCAGGAACCCGGCCATAAAAACAAGAAAACCAATACTGAAGAAGACTCGTAAGGCCTGGTACATAGTATGAGTGCGAATAATAGAGATAGTTGACTTTATAACATAATTTCTGATAGAAGTAAAAAGGCGGGATTCGCGGAGTTTTTCATTCGTTCTGATCGGAACATGCGTGACGGCCATTCCCTTGTGGCCGGCTTGAATAATGGTTTCCAGAGTGTAAGTAAAAGGGGAAATAACATTCATCTTTAAGGCCGCCTCTCTGGAAAAGGCGCGAAAGCCGGAAGTAGTATCGGGAAGATTAGTATAGGAAACCCGGCGAACTACCCAGGAACCAAATTTCTGCAATTTCTTCTTGAGAAAAGAGAAGTGGGCTATTTTCTCTATTTCTCTATCTCCGACAACAATATCAGCCTCCCTTTTAAGTATGGGTTGAATAAGCTCAGGTATATCCTGTCCACAATACTGGTTATCCCCATCAGTATTAACAATAATATCCGCTCCTAATTTAAGACAGGTATCTATTCCGGCCGCAAAGGTCTTAGCCAAACCCCTATTACGGGAAAAACTGATGACATGTTCCACCCCCACTTCCCTGGCGACTTCCACTGTCCTGTCCCGGCTGCCATCGTCAATAACCAGTAATTCCACTTTATCTACACCCGGGATATCCCGGGGTATATCCCTTACCGTCGCAGGTAAGGTCTCTTCTTCATTTAAACAGGGGATTTGTACAATAAGTTTCATGGAAGTAGGAAGTAGGAAGTGGGAAGTAGGAAGTAGGAAGTAGGAAGTAGGAAGTAGGAAGTTAGAAAAAAGCGAGGTCTAGTCCCCTTACTATAGTGTTTAAGAAAAAGATTTTGGGGTTGGCTATCCTTTGGAGTTCAGGCTTTAGCCTTTCATAACTAATGAAATCCTAAAGGATTAACTCCAAAAGCTACATAGCCTATCTTCAATTCGCTTACCCCAAAATATTTATCTTAAGAGCTATATTTCCCACTTCCCACTTCCCACTTCCCACTTCATCTGGTGAACCACTCTACTGTTTTAACTAAGCCTTCTCTAAATTTGACCTCCGGATTATACCCCAGGATCTTTTCAGCTTTAGAAATATCAGCCAGGGAATGTTTTACATCTCCCGGCCTGGAGTCAGCATAATTGGCCGGAATGTCTACCCCCATAATATCTTTTAGTTCAGCTAATAGTTTATTAAGGGTAAACCGCTCTCCGCAGGCGATGTTGAACACCTTACCGGCTGCCCCCGGAGCGGTGGTGGCAGCAAGATTGGCCGCGACGGTATTATCAATATAAGTAAAGTCTCGAGACTGTTCTCCATCACCATAGATTGTGGGAGGAGTTCTCTTAGCCAGGGCATCAATAAATTTGGGGATGACGGCTGAATATTGAGAAGCAGGGTCTTGTCTGGGGCCAAAGATATTGAAATATCGGAGGCAGACCGTTTCTAAGCCATAGAGTTTATAAAATATACGACAATACCATTCACCGGTTAATTTATTCACCGCATAAGGAGAAAGAGGATTGGGCACCATATCTTCCTGCTTGGGCAAGGCCTCTGAATCTCCATAAGCACTGGACGAACCGGCATAAACAACCCTTTTTACTCCGGCATCTCTGGCCGCCACCAACACATTAAGCGTCCCTGTAATATTAACCTCATTCGCTGAAATAGGGTCTTCAATTGACCGGGGCACAGAAGGCAATGCCGCCTGATGAAGGACATAGTCTGCTCCGTCCACTGCCTGCCTGACAGCCGCCATATCCCTTATATCTGCTTCGAAGAGTTCAAATCTATCCTCCAGACCAGCCAGGTTTTCCCTTTTGCCGGTAGCAAAATTATCCATAACCCTTACCTCTGCCCCTGCCTTTGCTTTAACTAAGGTATGGACAATATTGGAACCAATAAATCCTGCTCCTCCGGTAATAAGATAAATTTTTGCCATTATTTTCTTCCTTTCTCATAATCGTATTGGTAACTATAATGATAGCCATAATGATAGCCATATTCAGAAAAGTATTTAGGGAGAAAGTCCCGCATATTTGTCAGGACAAATCCCAAAACCTTAGCTCGGGCTCTTGCCAGGAGAGAATAAGTGCGTTGAACCATCTCTCGCTGGGTCCGATAAGCCTGAATGATCAGCAGCACTCCATCTGTTTGAGCGCCCAGCACCCCTGCATCGGTAAGCGGTATAATGGGGGGGGCATCAAGGATAACATAGTCAAAATAAGAACGCAGTTCCACCAGCAAGTTACTCATCTTTTTAGAGCCTAAAAGTTCGGATGGATTAGGTGGTATTCTGCCGCAAGGGAGGGCGACCAGATTATCTATTGCTGTCGGAAGCAAGGCCTGTTTTAACTCAATCTCTTCATTTAGAACCTCGACTAACCCGAATCTTGATTCCAAACCCAGTAAACGCCCCACCGCCGGCTTTCTTAGATCACAGTCACCCAGAAATATAGTCTTATCCATATCCTGGGCCATAGCTACCGCTAAGTTCACGGCTGTCGTACTTTTTCCTTCCCCATGAATAGAACTGCTGATCACAAAAGTCCGCGGCGGATTGTCAGGATTGAGTGATTGAATATTAGTTCGCAAACTTCTATATTGCTCCGCTACCGGCGCCTTAGGATTGTAATAAGTAATTATATGCGGATCAATGGCAGAAGTAAGTTCTGTTCTATTCCTCGATTTAGAGCCGGTTAATTCTTTTAATCTTTCAGTTATCTTTCTCATACTTTATTCGTATCCTCTTCAAATTTAATGGGTATCTGTTGTAAGTTGTAGGTTGTAAGTTGTAGGTTCGCTGGTGTGACGATGAACCTACAACCTACAATCTACAACCTATAGCTCTTAAGATAAATATTTTGGGGTAAGCGAATTCAAGATAGGCTATATAGCTTTCGGAGTTAATCCTTTAGGATTTCATTACTTATGAAAGGCTAAAGCCTAAACTCCAATCTTCAACCAACCCCAAAATCTTTTTCTTAAGCACTATACAACCTACAACCTACAACCAAATATACCAATAGATTTGAAGAGGATACCTTTATTCTCCCTTCCGGAGTATTACTGATATTGGGCTTGCTTGTTTCTGAATGTGTTTTCTATAATATTGAATAGAACCTGCGGTCACCGCCACGACCAGAATAAAACCAAGTACAGCCAATAACAACCGGGAGTATAATTGCTGCCTGGCCTCATCTTCCTCAGTTATAATGTTAGCGGTAGCGCCAAGAGACGCCAAACCAAGAAAGATCTGGGCATCCTCAGCAGATCTGAATGAATGATCTGTATACTCAACAGCGAAGACACATCCCAGACCAAGCCCCATACCTATAAAAAGTCCTAATAGCGCAATGGTATCTTTTCTTGGTTTTACCGGAGAAGTTGGAAGATTAGCTTCTTTCACAACTATAAATTTTTTCTCCTTCTTTTTCTCCATCACATCCCCGGAAATACCAGCGACCTGGAGCTGATTCATAAACATATTATATAAATTTTCAACCGTCTGTTTATCCCTGATCATTTTGGCATACGCCCGCTCTCGCTGGGGAACATCCTTTACCCTTTCCTTGTATTTTGCGGCCAACAAGGCAAGCTCCCTTTGTCGGGCATGCAAGGCATCCATTTTTATTTCAATGTCCCGATATTGCTGTTCCATGGACTGGTAAGCAGGATTTATCGTTGTCCTTTCCCCACTTCTGATTGTTTTTTCCTCCTGGTCCAATTGTTTTTTCACTCGATCGATCATCGTTTCTAATCCTACTATTTTCGGATGCTCCTCAGTAAATTGGGTTCTGGCATCGGCCAGGTCTGAGTGGAGTCCGAGCAGCTTTTCCTGCAATTTAGCTGCCACGGGATTCTCTTCCTTAGTTACTTCTGAAATAATGACTCTCTTCTCTGCCGAAAGTTGCCGCCGTACTATTGCCTTTTGCTTTTCAAGCGTCTGAAGTTCGAGGTTGACTTCCATTAAAGCGCCCTGGGTGGTCGTCAATTTGTCCAAATCCGGAGAAACTATAAATCGTTGTTTGGCAGCAGCTTCGCCTTCAGTCCCCCCACGACCGGACACCTCTACCGGAAGCTCTAATAGATTTTCCTCCTTGAATTTTTGCAGAGCACGCTCTGCTTCTTCCAATTTCTCTTTATAAGTCATTAACTGGGTTTGGATAAAATCAACGGTGACATCAGATTCTGTCTCTTCTAAGAGGGCGCTCTCCTCCATAAAAAGATCAGTAATACCTTTAACCACTTGTTGAACAGTGTAAGGGTCCTGGCCTTCATAACGGATTGTAACCAAAGGATTCCAACGTTCCATTCCGACAGTCAGGTTCTTGCGAATATGATCAATCAAGCTCTCCATTTGCTGAGGAGAACTAAGAGTCCGGTCTAATCCTATTCGCTGGATTAACTGTTTCAGTTTGGTTGAATCCTTAATTTTTGTATCCAGAAAAAGAAGCCTTGCTTGCATCGGAGTACCTATCCCCACATCTCCAACTAATCTTGTATTGAGCAGTCCGCTTTCTTGAACCAGAATGGTAGATGATGACTGATAAATTTTGGGTAGAAAGTGCGCTCCAATAACAGCACACAGAAAGACAACCACTGTTGGAATAACAAAAAACCACTTCCGGCGAAAAAGAATCTGTCCGTAATCCCAGACAGTAATTTGTTGTTTTTTATCTTCAAGCATACAGGCACAGTCTCCTAAAATTGGGCATGGTTCAAAAATGGCCGATCAGGGTAACACTTCGCTCTTTTAGTGATTGGTAGTCTGGTAGTCTGGTAGTCTGGTAAATACCAGGCTACCAGACTACCAGACACCAGTCTACCAAGTGTTATCCTGCTTTGAACCATGCCTCTATTTGGTTATATTAAATATAGACGTCAGTTGAGTAAGCGGGCTTAACGGTGAAAGGATCAAAGAAAAGAAACGGCTCACCCTGGTTATGAAGGTCGGAGGCACATAAACCATATCTCCCGGCTGCAGCTCAAGGTCTTCCCTCAATTCTCCTTCCCGAAGAAGTTTAACCGTATCGGCTAATCTTATATTGCCTTCAGAATAACCTGGCCTGATCACCCGCACATTTCTCATCGAAGCTATACCCTGTACTGGTAATCCAGCCTCAATAAGGGCATCTCTTAAGGTAATAACGTTTCCCTTGATAGGATACTTACCCGGAGCCCTTACTTCTCCGAAGACATAAACAAATCGACTCTTGTAATCTATTATATCCACCGTTACCTTAGGATCAATCAGATATTTAGACCATCGTTCCTTTAGCCTTTGCGCCAATTTGTATTCGGAAAGCCCCTTGCTCTTTACATCTCCAATAAGAGGGAAGGAAAGATTCCCGGACGGATCAACCTCACGGATATGTTCCTCCGACATATCCGGTTTCCAGAGGACAACCCTAACTTTATCTCCGACATCAAGCAAATAAGGGAAAGGTTCTCCCCCCTTTTTATCTTTGTACTCAACTACTTTGACATTTACTTTTGGATCAGGCACATACTGACTTAGCTTTTGAGATAATTTAGTGGCTAATTCATATCTGGTTAAGCCGGCTGCTTCAATTTCTCCCAGAGGGGAGAAGGAAATGTAACCCTCATGACTGATAGCTGTTTGGCAAGAATAGTCAGGATAACCCCAGACAGATATCTGAAGCACATCTTCTGAGGCCAATCTTTGATCCATTCTGACGACACTCACCTCTGGTTCATCGATATGTCTGCTTAACTCGCCGGCTATATGTTCAGCCATTTCCTGTTCAGTCAAACCGGCCACGTGCAGTTCCCCTAAGTAAGGATACGCGATATTACCCACCAGGTCGATGACCACCCTGGTATCTAAATCATGATAATTTCTCACTGATATAGATAACACATCTCCTGTTTCTAAGAGATGCAAATAAGCGTCAGGTATCTTGCCTGATGAAAACTCTTCGACATAAGAAGGCTTTTTAACGGGGACTTTCTCTCTCTCTTGCCTAATAACGGCTTTCTCCTGAATAGCAGAAATAACAGCAACCTTTACTTTCGGCTCTTCCAGGTAGGCGGATAATCTATTAATCAACTCATTCTCCAACTCAGCCGCAGTTAATCCGGCTGCTTTTACCGTTCCGACCAATTGAAAGGGAATATAACCATCCTCATCTACCGTAACTGTGTCATTTAACACCGAATAGCCTAAAACTGCTATCCTTACTATATCTCCCCGGCCAAGCCTGTAATAAGCCGGCACTTCCTCCCCAAAAGCCAATCTTGAGGCATTTAGGAGCAGGATTAATGAAATAAGTACTCCAACTACTGACTTGCTCTTTTTCATCTTTTTAACCTCCAATTGATTTAATAAATTCTAACCCTTTAGGTTTTTAAGGGAATTTAGACCTTCAAGATTCACAAACTATAGGGTTAGTGAGAGTCCGGTTAAGACTCAAGCTATCTTTAAACACACACCCCCCCTGACAAATAAAGGGGGGGCTCAAACTACAAAATTTAAAATAGCCGAAACGATGATCATCATCCAAAATACGACCACAATATATCATATTTTCAAATTTATGTCAAGTATCAATATAAGCAAAAGAGATAAAAATTCAGATGCGTCCTTTTCTGCAGGCAAAAAATCCTTGCTAAAACTAAGTAATCGTGGTATAATAATCTGAGCAGTCGAGGAGATTAGGAAGATGGCCTTATCCATATTGGTAATGCAATCAACAGGGCTGGGTTAAGTCTCCTCGACACCGGCCACCTGTTTTTTTGCCAAGAGAATGAGGATATATAGGCGATGGTCATCGTTTCGGCCAGTTAGACGTGCAACCTTACCTTCCCGAAAGCTTCAAGCTT
>JASEGY010000179.1 GCA_030019105.1 bacterium
ATCCTAAAGGATTAACTCCGAAAGCTATATAACCTGTCTTGAATTCGCTTACCCCCAAAATATTTATCTTAAGAGCTATAGTTCGTATGGGAATGTGAAATAATTAAATGGAAATTAATGATTTCATCAGAAAAGGAATAAGGGATTTAAAGCCGTATCAGGTGCCCGGGGTGTCATATTCTATCAAGCTCGATGCCCATGAAAATCCTTACCCGTTGCCGGATCGGCTTAGAGCTAAGGTAGAAAAAGTGATGGCTAATTTACCCCTCAATCGTTACCCTGACCCGGGGGCAGTTAAACTGCGGCAGGCCATCGCTGATTATACCGGCCTGGATACGGATTGGATCACCGTGGGGAATGGTTCGGATGAACTTATCCAGTCGATTATGCTTGCCTTTGGTGAAAATGTCGTCTACCCTGAACCTACCTTCGATATGTATCCTATCCTGGCGAAAGTAACCGGCCTGTCCCTGAAAGGCATACCTCTGGGAGATAATTTCTGCCTTGATGATGAGGCCATAATCCAGGCAGCTAAAGAGAACCAGCCATCGCTTATCTTTATTAGCTCGCCTAACAACCCTACCGGAAACAGCTTTCCCAGGGAGAAGATAGAGAGAATAATCGTCGAATCCGGCGCCCTGGTCATCTGTGATGAGGCTTATTACGAGTTCTCAGGAGAAAGCTTCATCCCCTGGTTAGCTCAATATGAAAATCTGATTATCCTGCGAACCTTGTCTAAACTCGGCCTGGCCGGACTCAGGGTTGGCTATATGCTGGCCTCACCGTCTATTATTCGGGAGATAAATAAGGTCAAACTCCCTTACAATCTTAATACTGTCTCCCAGGAAATAGCGGCCCTGGTGTTAACTGACTTTGAACCGATCAGCTCGCAGATTAAAGAAATCGTCGCCCAGAGGGAAGAGGTCTCCCAGTGTCTCAAGGCTCTGCCTGGCATTGATTCCTTTCCCAGCCGGACTAATTTTATTCTGATGAGAAGCAACCTCCCGGGGGCTGATTATATCTGGAGTGAGCTTGTCAAGGCGGGTATCTTGATCAAGAATCTCAACCGGGAAGGGGCGCTTAAGGATTGCCTTCGGGTAAGCATCGGCACACATGAGGAGAATGCGGCCATTATCTCGGCTCTGAACAGGATCGTCTTTGATTCAGAAATAGTGTAAAGAAGGAGGTGTAAAATGCTGCTTGCTAAAGAAGAAGCGATTCATCTTATTGAGAAACTCCCGGATGATTATTCTATGGATGAGATTATGGCGGAATTATATTTTAAGCAACAGGTGAAACAAGGATTGGAAGATGTAGAAAAAGGACGAGTCTATTCCCACGAACAAGTTAAAGATATGGTGTTACAATGGCGAAAATCATCTGGTCGGATTTAGCAAAAGAACATTTAAGAGAGATTGATTCTTATATCTCAAAAGGTTCTCCTACCTACTCGATTATTTTCATTGACAACCTGATTGCTTCTGTCGAGAGGGTTAGATTATTTCCAAAATGTGGAAGAGTCGTTCCGGAATTCGGAAGAGATGACTTAAGGGAAATCTTCTTTCATAAGTACAGAATTGTGTATTCGATTAAAGATGCTACGATAAGGATATTAGGTATTGTTCATGGAGCAATGGACATTATAAAAAAACGAGAACGAGAGACATGGGACTTCATATAACTATCTGGCTTCAATTCTTAATCTGCGCTGCAGGCATAGTTTTTGCCGGAATCAAGCTTTGCCGGTATGGAGACACTATCGGAAAGATTACCGGCATGGGAGGCATCTGGGCTGGGGCGATTCTGCTGGCCACTATTACTTCTCTGCCGGAGCTCATTATCGCGATTAGCTGTGTCACCGTGGTTGATGCCCCTGATATGGCCATTGGGGACATCCTGGGGAGTAATACCTTTAATCTGACGATCATATAGCTTTTAAGATAATGTTTTTGGGGTAAACAAATTCAAACCAGGCTATTCAACTTTTGGAGTTAATCCTTTAGGATTTCATTAGTTATGGAAGGCTAAAGCCTGAACTCCAAAGGGTAGCCAACCCCAAAATCTTTTTCTTAAACACTATAGTTGTGATGGATATACTTCACCGGGGCCATCTTTTGGTGAAGATGGAACGCCGCCACATCCTTTCAGCCGGGTTGGGGTTGATAATGGCCGCCGTAATCGGCTTTTCTATTATCCTTAGCAGGACATCTCCGGAATTGCCACGGTCAGCCTTCTTTGGAATAAGAAGAGCTTCCTGTTTATTGGCTGGGTGCCTTTCTGATACTGATTACTTATTTTTTAGGAGTCTGGCTTCTGTTTAAGGTAAAATAGAAAGATAGAACAGCCTCAAGGAGGTGAGACAATTATGGATAAGTTTATCTTTCATGGTGTAATCGAAAAGGAGGTAGATCGATATAAGGCTATATGTCTGGAGTTAGATATAGCTACAGAGGGTAGAACTTTAGAGGATGCAAGGAGAAATCTTAAAGAGGCAGTGGAAGGTTATCTGGAATGTGCCGCTAAAGAGGGAGATATAGAAATATTTGTCCCAAGACCTGTCCCTGAAGAGGTTATGCAGAAATATGAAACCTTGTTTAGGAAGGCGCTTTATGCTCCACCTCCAACAGAGATATACGAATTTGGGGACGTAGTTTATGCCTAAACGGCCAGCCCTATCCAGTAGGGAGATTGAACAGATACTTCGAAAGAAGGATTTCATTTTTACCCATCAACGAGGAAGCCACCAGTATTGGACAGGCTTCATCAAGGGTAAAAAGAGACGGGTAACACTTATTGCTAACCAAAAAGACTTTCATCCCGATACAATGAAGAGTATGATCCGCCAATCCGGATTAACGGAAGAAGAATTTTATCAACTGTATGAGTAAGGCAAATAATAATGTGGGTTAGCGATTGCAAAAGTCAAAATCCGCAATCCGCAATCCAAAATCCAAAATAAGAAGAGGAGGTGGTTTTTATGATCGACCAGGAGCTTTTAGAGATTCTGGCATGTCCTGTTTGCAAAACCGGTATTACCTATGACGAGGCCAACCAAAAGTTGATCTGCAGCCAGTGCGGAAGGAAATACCCGGTACGGGATGGTATCCCCGTTATGTTAGAAGAAGAAGCGGAGAGGGATTAAAATGTTTAAAGATTCTTTGTCTAAAATAGGGGCTGCTTTAGCCCTCTTTTTTGCGATTATGCTTGTTCTGGAGGCCCTGACTTTGATGGTTTGGGTCGTGCCTGACATCTCAAAGGCCAGAAAGATAGCTGTCTTAGATGTGGAGGGAACCATCCTTGACGCGGGGCCGATTATTTCTCAGCTCCATAAGTACAAAGATGATCCATCAATAGCCGGTATTGTCATCAGGATTAACAGCCCCGGGGGAATGGCTGCCGCCGCCCAGGAGATATATCAGGAGATAAAGAAGGTTCGTCAGGAAGGCAAGAGAGTTTTTGCCTCCATTGAAAGCCTGGGGGCTTCGGGCGGATATTATATCGCCTGCGGGGCTGAGACCATCTTTGCTAATCCATCTACTATCACCGGCAGCATTGGGGTTATTTTGCCCACCTCAAATTACCAGGAACTTATGAACAAGTTAGGAATTAAATTCGGGGCAATAAAGAGCGGCGCTTATAAAGATATCGGCTCTCCTTTCAAGGATATGACTGCAGAGGAGAAGGTTATCCTGCAGGAATTCGTTGATGATGTCCAGGCCCAGTTCATTGAAGCTGTCGCTGAAGGCAGGAAGATGGAAAAGAGTGAGGTCAAAAAAGTGGCTGACGGACGTATCTTTACCGGCCGTCAAGCCCTCTCTCTCGGTTTGGTAGACAGGCTGGGGAACCTTAATGACGCCATCTCCTGGACAGCTAAAAGGGTAGGCATTGAAGGAAAACCACAGATTGTCCGTGAAAAAAAGACCTTCCCTTTTTTAGAACTATTTTCTGAGGCTATGAGCAAATTCATCCCTCCTAAAACAGCAGGAATGATGTACTACTGGGGAGGGTAAAGGATTGCGGATTTTGGATTTTGGATTGGGGATTGCGGATGTTGTCCGTTGTCTTGTCCCTTAATGTCCCTTATGTCCCTTATGTCCCTTGGAACTTATTATGCATAAAGAACTACTAAGGAAAGCTATTGCTTCCCACTCTGCCGACTATATTGAAATCAGGGGCGAAAATCGAGAGACGGTCAAGATAGACTACATGGGGCCGGAGTTGGAAGGTATTGGCCGGAATACTGATTCCGGGGGATGTGTTCGGGCTTTAATCAAAGGTGGCTGGGGATTCTCTTCCTTTAATCGATTGGATAATCTGACAGATCACGTCCGGGCAGCCACAGAAGCAGCAAAGTTGGTGGGAAAAGAGAAAAGCAGCCTGGCCCCTGTCCCGCCGGTTACGGCTAACGAGGTTACTCAGGTAGAAAAGGACCCGGGAAAGATCCCTCTGGAAGAAAAATATGCCCTCTGCCGGGCCTATAATGAAATCATCCTGGCTGCGCCTAAGATCCAAACCAGCCGGGTCAGCTACCGAGAGAAAACCGTAACCAAGCATTTTTGTAATTCTGAGGGGACATATCTGGTCTCCACGCATGTCTTTTGTGGGATCAACCTTATGGCGATGGCCAGGGAAGGAAGCAATGTCCAGCAGGCCTACCACTCGGTAGGTGACCACCGGGGCTATCAGATTGTGGAAGGTTTAGAAGAGGAGGCTCAAAAGGCAGCTAAGAGGGCAGTTGATTTACTTTCGGCCCCCTCGGTTAAGGGCGGGACTTATACAGTTATTTGCGATCCAAAGCTGTGCGGCGTCTTTGTGCATGAAGCATTCGGCCACCTTTCTGAGGCAGACCATATCTATGAAAACGAACGACTTATTGAAATGATGCGGTTGGGAAGGCGATTTGGTTCAGAACAACTAAGCATAGTTGATAATCCTACCCTTACTGGTGAAGCGGGTTTTTTCGCCTATGACGATGAAGGAGTAAAGGCCGGTCATACTTACCTCATTAAAGAGGGAATCCTTACCCATCGACTCCATTCCCGGGAGACAGCCGCTAAGATGGATGAAGCCCCCACCGGCAACGCCCGGGCAATAAGCTACCGGTATGAACCTATTGTCAGGATGTCAAACACCTGGCTTGAGCCCCAGGAGGCTGATTTTGAAAGCATGTTGGAAGGGGTAAGCGAAGGAATTTATGCCAGAGGCGCCCTGGGGGGACAAACCAATATGGAGATGTTCACCTTCTCGGCTGAAGAGGCATATCTTATTCAGAATGGTAAATTAGGCCCTTTGGTTCGGGATGTAATCCTGACAGGGAATGTCTTTGAGACACTGGCTAATATTGATCTGATCGGTAATGACCTGATCCATTTCGGGGGACTGGGCGGCTGCGGCAAAAGCGGCCAATCTCCTTTGCCTGTGGCTACCGGAGGGCCGCATATCCGGATCCAAAACGTGACCATTGGAGGGAGATGATCTATAGTGCTTAAGAAAAAGATTCTGGGGTTGGTTGAAGATTGGAGTTTAGGCTTTAGCCTTTCATAAGTAATGAAACCCTAAAAGATTAACTCCGAAAGCTATATAGCCTATCTTGAATTCGCTTACCCCAAAATATTTATCTTAAGAGCTATAATACCCCCCAAGGAGGTGTAAAACAGAGATGGCTCCTATAATTAATATGGAAGGTTACTTTGATTTCTTAGATAAAGATGATATTCGCATTCAAGGTACTCGAGTCGGGATAGAAACCGTCCTGGAAGACTATCTGAACGCGTCCAGTCCGGAAGAAATCGCGATTCGCTATCCAACGCTGACAATAGAACAAGTGTATGCTACTATTACCTATTATTTTCATAATCAACGGGAAATTGATCAGTATCTGGAACGATGGCGAAAATATGCGACCGAATCCTGGCAGAAGCAGGTACAGAACCCTTCCCCTGCGGTGAGGCGTCTTCGTGAATTAAAACAGCAAAGACATGCACACTCAATAGTCTCTATGGTATGAACAAACGATGCTACCTTGTAGATGAGAACACGACTCCTGCCCTTGTTGATCAGTTGCAACGACGTCAACCGACCATGAGCGTACTGAAGGTTGGTGATGAGATGGCTCTCCCGAAGGGGACTGCTGATCCCGACATACTCTTGTGGCTGGAACGAAATGGATTTAGTTTGGTGACACGTAACAGGAAATCTATGCCTCGCCATTTGCAAGAGCATTTGGTAAAAGGGCATCATGTGCCCGGTATCTTTACCTTGAAACCACAGGCAGCGCTTGGAGACATTCTTGACGATCTCGTATTCATCTGGGAAGTTGCGGAACCGGATGAATACCAGGATCAAATTGTTCATATCCCATTATAATCCTACAGGTTATGAGGCTGTCACCATAGAGTGGTAAGGAAGCAAGATAGCACAATGAGTTAGGAGACTTTTGTCACTCCAAGGAGGTGAAAAACGAAGATGCCAACTACTACTGTGCAGGTAAGAGATGATGGAGTCATCAGGATTCCTCCGGAAATGATGGAGAAATACGGATTAATTCCCAATCAGCCGATTGAAATTATGGAAGAAGAGGAAGGGTTGAAAATAATGGGGATAAAAAAAGACCCTTATGAGGAATTTGTAGAGCTTTTAGAAGAAGGATTAAAGGGGATTGAATGGAAGGAAATAGAAAAAGGGAGAAAAGATAGATGCTTTTAGGTAGCGATACAGGGTTTTTGATAGGGTTGGCAAATAGAAAGAAGGCGTGTCTTGATATTTGGTCAACTATTAGGAAGAAAGAAAACGACCTGGCAATTTCAGTCATTTCCTTAAATGAACTGTTGGTGTATTATTACAAAAGAGGAAAGTCAGAAAAGGCGAAGAGGTTAATTAGATTAAGCAAGAGGTTGGAGAATGTCCATCTGATTCCTGTAACGGTGGAAATTGCTGAAGCCTCTGCTGGATATCGGCATGGATTAGGTATGCCAACTATTGATTCTTTAATTTTGGCAACCTTTGTTCTGAAAGGATGTACCCAAGTATATACGACTGATTCCCACTTTGATGCAGCTAAAAAACAAAAGGTTATTGAAGTAATAAAAGGTATCCTCTTCAAATTTAATGGGTATCTGTTGTAAGTTGTAAGTTGTAAGTTG
>JASEGY010000017.1 GCA_030019105.1 bacterium
GAGATTTACTGTGAAATACCAACTCACCTTTTCTTACATTCATAAATTCGTCGGTTTCATAATTAGTAATAAGTAACCACTCATGGAGATACCTCTCTTTCATTTCCTCTATTCCTTCTTTACTGGCATCCATCCTCATTCACCTCCCTTTGCTGATTACCTTCGGCCCCTTGTTCATCGTTTGGGCCTTACCGATCAGGTGAATAGACTGAAGGCTTTTAGAGACAAATGCGGTGAGCATGAACTTCAGCCTTATCTACCTTTAGCCTATCCACCTGGAATTCGCGATTAACCCGTGAGTGACCGAAACGATGAACATCGTCGCCCCTCTTTTCAATTTAAGTCTGAATGATGCAGAAACCAGGTTTCTTGAAGAAACCTGGTTTCTGTTGAAAGTTTTTGACACATTAGCGTTGCCAAGCTATATCTTGGCAACGAGATAAACCTATGCCCTACTGCCCTAAGTCGAAGTCAAAGAAATATTTGAAAGACGCAGAGGCTATAAGCTGCTTAATATCGTAATCATATGACTTAATCTCTTCATACGTTGTGAAAGCATAAACCCCCGCAACGTCAAAAGCCATATCGTTGGAATTATAGCCCAACCCTCCGGTAATAGTCTTAATATTAACAGGGTCTTTGTCGGCATCTATGACAGGCAATCGTTCCCAAACGAACCCAGCCCTCAATAGAATATCACTGCCATACTCAAGGCCAAAACGATAGGCTCGACCACTTTCTAAACAGCTTAAATTATTACCATCAATCTCATAATCTTCCCACGGACGGTTTTGCAACTCAGCCGATACTAATAAATCCGGGCTTGCCTTATATGAAACACCAATATTATAGTGACTGGGGATGTCAATCTTCTTATTGGAAAGCTCGCCTTCACTCACCACCTTACCATCGTGCTTCGTTGTATATTTCCCTTTCTCGAACTTAATCTTATGACCCATAATATAAGATGCGCCGACAGATAACTCTGGAGTTGCCTGAACAATTCCACCTAATTGAAGGCAAGTGCCTCCAGATATATCAAACTCCTCTTCTTCTTCTTCAGTTTTCACGTCTGTGCTCTTGTCCTTGATTTCACTTTCAGATTCCGCCTTGAAGCCTTTAAGCAAGGGAATATTAAGTGCCGCGCCAATAGAGTATTTTTCTAAGATTGTTGTTCCAAGACCAAAAGAAAGCATGTTAACAAGGCCACGACGCTTTGTAGTCTCCTCGACTTCTTCAGAGTTAACACTCGCTTCCATACTAATCTTGGAATTGATGTCATAGAAACTTCTGTACCCTACTGCGCCAGCCAGTTTGTATTTGGGTGAAACCTTAGATATGTTTACGGGAAAGGCTGCACCAATGTTTAGCAATTCGGGGGTCATTCCAAGCTTGCTACTATAATCATCAACGTTTATAACTTTTTTGTAATAATCTTCTTCAAGATCATCTTTCCCCCAGAGTGTTAGTTGTCCGCCGACTGAAAGTTGGGCTTTATTGAGTAAAGAAAGCCCGGCCGGATTTCCACTTAACGCATCAATGCCTTGACTTGTTGCGGTATAGACTCCGCCCATCGCCAATGCTCGATTTCCTCCACATGAAAGACTCCCCACTAAGCTGATGAGCTCACTCGCATAATCGGAGACATCATAATAGTCATCATAATCGTCATCATAATAGTCATCATAATAGTCATCATAACTATCAGCCGAAGCAAAAGCACTCAATCCCACAATTAGCCCGATACTCAGGCCTAAAGCTAATAATGTCTTTTTCATTTTATCCCTCCTGTTTTGAAGTTTAACCCACTTTTGTAGAGCGGTCTTAAAAAGACCTGCTCTCCCTCTGCTTTTCTCTTATTCTAACCTGACTCATCACCTCCTTTACGAGCTTAGAGCTGAGAGTGGAGAGAAGAGAGTTGAGAGTTGAGAGTGGAGACCTCTTATCTCTTCTCTCTCTTCTCTCAGCTCTCTTCTCTCAACTCTCTTCTCTCAACTCTCTTCTCTCAACTCTCTTCTCTCAACTCTCGTGGATTATACACCTAATTGGCAAAATTGTCAAGCAAAATTTTACCGTAAGACCGACCGAGCAAGTCCTCCATTTCCTAACCGGTCTCATATCTTTGGATTAGGCATAAATCGACCATCTCCTACTGTTCCCCTGCTCAATAAATACTTCGCCATAATGCGTCCCTTGCCTCTGACAGATTTTCAACCGCTCCCCAACTCTACCACCCTCCCCCCAACCGAGGGATCAACCGCATCCTTAGTAAAATAAATAATCTGATGATCCTTAGCCAAATCGGATAAAGTAGCCAGCGCAACCTTTTTCCTTTCCTCGTCGAAGTTGACGAAGGGATCATCAAAAAGAAAAGGTAGTTGAGGAACCTGACAAAGGTATTGGGTCACGGCCAGTCTAAAGGAGAGGTAAAGCTGATCAAGGGCGCCATAGCTGAGATAATTAACCGGCACAGGGATTTCCCTCCCCTCCTCTTCTCCTATCGGAAGATTGACCATAATTTGCAAGTCCTTATCTATGGTCAAATCCTTATACCTTCCTCTCGTCAGGCGCTGAAAATTCTCAAGGGTAGAATCTCTTAACGCTGGCGCAAATTCATCGTAGGTCTCTTCGGCTGCCTCTTCCAGAATCTTGATGGCTAATTTCAGGGCCTCCTTACGAAATTTATATCCTTGATATTTAAGACGCGATTCCTCCAACTCGCTTTCTACCGTGCCGGGATCGCCTTTAAGCACAAACTGATCGTAATTGGCTAAATCCTGCTTAAGGGCAATATCTTCTTCTTTGACCCGGTCAAGTTCTTTCTTGAGACCAATAACCCTGGCTTCATATTCAGTGAATTCCGCCAAGCTCAAGATGACCCCGATTTCGTGCAAGGCCAATTCGAACTTAGCCGCTGAGGCTAAAAAATCCTTCTTTTGTTTTTCCCAGTCAGCATGCGGCTTTCCTCCAAGCAGAATCTCCCTTTTTTCTTCCAGGCTCTTTTTTCTATTTCTTATAGTATCTACTTTTCTAAACGTATCTTCGTATTCCAACAGACTAAAGCAGCCGGTTCCTTTCAGGATATCTTCCATCTCCTGGCCGGCTTCCCGGGCCTCTTCATCTATTTCCTTGAGCATATCACTGATGGATCTAATTTTGAGGAAACGATTCAGGCAGACAACGAGTCCCCCTAAACTGAAGGCGGCTATTAGATAAAGCAGCCATTTTAAAATAGGCATAAGACTCGCCAGCACATTTTGGAGGACAAGAGAAAGGGAAAGGATAAGAAGCAGGCTGATAAAAAGACCTCTTCCTCTTTTTGACCTCTCCATCTTGAGGTCGTATTCCGCTCGTCTTTCCCTCAGAACAGACAACTTGCCTTGATAAGCATTAAGCTTGCCTAAGGTCTCCTGGCCAAAAAGAGTGAGATCAACCGACCTTATGGTTTGATTAAGGGGAGCTAATTCCTTATCGCATTCAGCCACCTTATCCAATACTTCTCCAATTCTTCTTACCTCTTCATCACATCTGTCTTTTTTTTCTTTTAAATCACGTTGAGTATACCACCCATCGACCAGTGGCTCAATAGCGGCTATCTTTTCCTTCAGGTTACTCATCTTTGACTGGAGTTCTGCCTCTTTTTTAACCATAGATTCGTAGATGCTATAATTTTTCTTTATTTCAATCAGACGGCCTGATAGCTCCTCCACCTTGGCTTCATAAGTCTTAAGCAAGCCCTTGTGGACATAACCGTCCTTGACAATCTCCTGAAGAGAATCATTCAGGGTCTTAAACGCCCTTCCTACTTCCTGCTCACCTATGGCCCGCTGAAAGATAGCCTGAGATATCCCCTCGGTTTGGCTGGCAACCAATTCCCCCTGTCGAACTAAGAGGGTGAACTCAAGAAGTGAAATATCAGTCAAGCCTAATTCTTCCTTTACCAACTCTCTCACGTTGTTTTCCGTCACTCCTTCCATGAGATGATAATTTTCTTGTTCTTCCTGCTGGTATAAATTTGGCCCCCGATTATCCTCCAAATTACGATCGATCCGATAAGTTATTCCCCCTCTGGTAGTCAGGATGACGGAAATTCGATAAGGAACTCCTTTAAGCAGGGGGCGATATTTGACCCATAACTCCTGGTCTCGTTTAAACTGTTTTCTATATCCAAAAAGAGCCGCAGAGATTCCCTCGATGATGGTTGTTTTTCCTGCTTCATTTGGCCCCAGGATGATGTTTAAACCATCACGTAATTCAAGGCTGTAATCCTTAAAACGGCCAAAACCCGTCAGAATTAGTTTTCGGAAGATCATTTTTTACTTGCCTCAGAATTAATTTTATGTTAAAATAGATACGGTCTGGAGAGGTGCCGGAGTGGTTGAACGGGGCTGCCTGCTAAGCAGTTGTAGGGGTTAAACTCTACCGAGAGTTCGAATCTCTCCCTCTCCGCCAGATAAAGTATACCCCACAATGTTAAGATAGTCAAGAAAATTTTAGCCTGTATGAATGAACCAGCATATCTTTATTGCGCTAAACTAAAGAAAATAATTGATGGAGACACGGTTGACCTGATTGTGGATCTTGGCTTTCGCACCTCGACTCATCAGCGTTTCCGGCTCAAAGGAATAAATACTCCCTCAATATTCGGCGTCAGCAAAGACTCATCCGAATATAAGCAAGGAAAGAAAGCCAGGGAATACGTGGTGCAGCGATTCGAAAAAAATGGCGGGGAGTGTCTGGTTAAGAGTCATCGAACCGAAAAATATGGCCGGTGGCTAGGTGAGATTTGGTTCAAAGATTCAGAGAAATCGTTGAATGAGGAATTGTTGGATCAAGGGCTGGCTGAGGTGATGTAGAATTGCTCAGGTGATTGCCGGGCGGCATACTTAAATCTTCAAGATTAATCGCGTTATCCAGAAAATAGAATTTGCGCAAGGTAACCCGTCTCAATTCAACGGGCAGAGTTTTTCTCGACTCTTTTGAATCGATACCGTTGTAAATGTCTTCCGTTCCCTTATCATAGAAATCAACTATCACAACACTAATAGCAATCAGAGGTCGGGTCTGCTCCTCTCATCTGACTTCCGATTACGTTATACAACACCTCACTCAATTTTCTGATGTCGTATGGCTTAGCGGCTACACCGCTGAACCCGTATTCCTCGAAGTCGGCCATTATCGGATCGTTGGAATAACCGCTGGAAACAATTACCTTAACCTCAGGATCAATCTCGACAAGCTTCTGCATGGTTTCCTTGCCTCCCATCCCACCGGGAATGGTTAAATCCAGGATAACACCCCCAAAAGGACGCCCCACTTTCCTGGCTTCATTATATAAATCAACGGCTTCGGCTCCGTCGCCGGCAAACTCCACCTCATAACCGAGACCCTTAAGCAGCCAACCGGTAGCTTCCCGGACATCTTCCTCATCATCCATCAGTAGTATCTTCCCTTCTCCCCTAAAGATTTCAGCCTTTTCTTCTTCCTTAATTATCAATTTTTCATCGGAAGCAGGCAAATAAATATCGAAGGTTGTTCCAACTCCCACCTCGGATTTTACCTCAATACATCCATCGTGTTTTTTAATAATGGACCAGGCGGTGGCAAGCCCCAGGCCGTCTCCGTCTTCTTTGGTGCTGAAATAGAGGTCGAATATCTTTGGGAGGTTTTCTTCCGGTATGCCGATTCCCTGGTCTTCTATGGATATCTTCACATATTTCCCGGCCTGCAAAGGCAAAACATCTTCCGCAGTAACACTCACATTTTCAGCCCGCACCTTAATTATTCCGCCGGAAGGCTGGGCCTCGCCGGCATTGATTATCATATTATTGATGACCTGACTGATCTGGACTTCATCAATTACGCCTAACCAGAGATCGTCCGGTAGAGAGATCTCACACCTGGCCCTGGCCCCACTCAAGGCAAGCTCAACCGTATCCTTCAGTAATTTTGAAACAGCAACAGGCTGCTTAATCGGCGCTCCGCCTCTGGCAAAGGTAAGCAACTGTTGAGTCAAATCCTTTGCCCGCAAACACCCTTTTTCTGACTTGGCCAACCTTTCCAGGACTTTATCTTCAGACTTTGAATACATCCTGGCCAAATCAATATTACCCCAAATTATAGATAGAATGTTATTGAAATCGTGGGCGATACCGCCGGCAAGAATACCGATTGATTCGAGTTTCTGTGTTCTTTGGAGATGTTCTTCCATTTTTTGTTTTTCGGTAATGTCGCGGAAGACCAGGACCACGCCAATAATATTACCCTCTTTATCATGAATAGGCGCAGCGCTGTCGTCAACAAGACGCTCTGTTCCATCTTCGGCAATAAGGACTGTCCGGTCGGCCAGACTAACGATTTTACCGGTTTTAATTACCTTTGCGATAGGATTCTCACAGTGCTCACGGGTTTTTTCATTAATGATATGAAAGACCTCGGTCAGGGGTTTACCCATAGCCTCTCCCTGAGCCCAGCCGGTTAAGTTTTCAGCGACCTGGTTGATTAAAACTATCTCCCCTTTTGTATCAGTAGCAATTACCCCATCTCCAATACTACGCAGGGTCACACCAAGACGTTCTTTTTCGGCTGCCAGGGCTTCCTCTGCTTGTTTGCGTGTGGTGATCTCCCCTTGAAGTTGTTCATTGGCTGTTTTTAGTTCAGCGGTGCGTTCGGCCACCCGGCGTTCAAGACTGAGGTTGAGTTGACGGATTTCTTCCTCTGCCTGCTTGCGATCGGTAATGTCGGCCATGCTGCCTTCGTAGTAACACACCCGACCATTATCATCCCGGATAACCCTGGCGCTAATCCGCACCCAGATGATCGCTCCGTCGCAGCGGGAAAGTTGTGTTTCAAAATCACGCACAACCCCTTGGCTCTCTATCATGGCCTGCCACCACTTACGCTCTTCGGGGTTCACATACAGGTCGGCCGCGTTGATCGAAAACAAGTGTCTCTGGTCAGGGTAACCCAGCATTTCTACCATCGCCGGGTTGGCATCCACGATCCGTCCTCCTGGCGTAGTTCGGTAAAGCCCAACGGGTACGCCGTCAAACAAGCTCTGGTAGCGAGCTTCAGCCTCTTTTAATGCCTGGCGATGCCAGGCCTTTTCCATGGCTGACTGAATCGCAGTCGGTATATGGACATAGTGTTTAGGCGATTTAAGAATGTAGTCCTCCAGACCGGCCTTCATTGCCTTGGTAGCGATCTCCTCGCTGCCGGTGCCCGTGAACATAATAACCGGACAGTCGGGCCAGTGGGCTTTGACGGCATCCAGGATCTCCAGACCGGTCGTCCAGTGGAGTTGATAGTCGGTAATCACCAGGTCGAAACCACCTGCTTTCAATGCCCGGTTAAAGCCTTTGGCCTCGATAATCTCCTCCACCTGCACGTCGGTAAACTCCCGCCGCAATTCGCGAATAACCAGCAAGCGATCAGTCGGGTTGTCGTCAATCAGAAGAAGACGCAGTGGATCATTCATGGATATACCTCCTTGATTTAGCATTACTGTCTTCGCATCTCCACCCAAAACCTGCTGCCTTTTCCGGGAATAGATTCAAGGCCGACCCGGCCGCCCATTCGCTCTATTCCCTTACGCACAATGGCCAGTCCAATACCGGTCCCGGGGTAGCTCTCAATGCCATGCAGCCGATCAAAGACCCGAAAGATACGTTCCCAGTGTTCCGGAGCAATGCCGAGGCCGTTGTCTTCCACCCACAGGCGCACCCACTCATCACGCTCCTCAGTCCATATTTTCACCCGTGGCTGCACCCCGGAATCCACAAATTTAACGGCATTCGTCAGCAGATTGGCAAGTATATGGCGCAGGATAATAGAATCTCCTACCACCTGGGGCAGCGGCCTTTCTACGGTTATCCGGGCTTCCTTTTCCCGGATTTCAAGCTCCAGTTGCCTCATAACCTTTTCCACGATCTTCTCCAGACTTACCGGCTTGAGACTTATTTCAGCGCTGCTGAGGCGGCTGTAATCCAACAGGTCAGAGATCAGGGCGTCCATATACTGGGCAGCATCGATGATGTGCTGAGCGTAGCTCCGACCGTTCAGGTCCAGACGGTCGCCGCAATCATCCAGCAAGGCGCCGCTGAAAGCCTGCATACCACGCAAAGGAGCACGCAGCTCGTGGGAAACATTATAGGTAAAAGCCTCCAATTCAGCATTGATTTCCTGAAGTTGGGCGGTCCGCTCGATCACACGCTGCTCCAATTCGGCCGTATGATGTTTGACTTGCTCGTGCAAGCGGGCTTGATGAATAGCAATCGCCAGCGGGTTGGCCACCTCGCGGGCAATGTCCACATATTCGGAAGTAAAATAGCCGGAACTGCCTGATCCAAGATTAAAGCTGCCGATCAGTTCACTCTGGAGAAGGAGAGGCACATTTATATAAGAACGCAGCCCTTCGGCACGCAGTCTTTGGTCCACTGATGTCGGCTGGGAGAGACTCCGTATGTCCTCCACCACAATAACCTCACCATGCCGAAGTTTTTCAATACCCCCAAATCCCTCTAATGGAAAGCGCACCCCTGTTCCGAGCTTAGTCTTGCCATCGACGTGGACGGCAAGCACCAGGGCCTCATCGGTTCCAAAGTCGAAGACCGCGACACTGGCCCGCCGACAAGGTATTAGCTGTCGAATGTGATCCAGAGCAGCCTGAGCAATCGCCTCCGGTGACTGAGCGGCCAGGATAGCCCGGTCAATATCACGCAGGGTGCTCAGACGTTCGGCATAATGACGCAACTTTGCCTCTACCCGCTTGCGCTCGATGGCATAACGCATAACGCGCGAAAGCACCTTGCCATCAGCCACCCCCTTGACCAAATAGTCCTGCGCCCCCTCCTGCACTGCCTTGACGGCAAGCCTCTCATCGTTAAAACCAGTCAGCACTACGATCGGTATTTCCGGAATCTGAGCGTGCACCCTGGTAAAGGTATCAAGCCCCTGACTCTCCGGCAGGGAGAGGTCCAGCAGGATCACATCGGTCTTTCCTCCGGCAATGAACGCCAGTCCTGTCGAAAGCCGGTCGGCGTGCTTCAGGTCGAAAGTCGTGTCCCTCACTTCGGCCAGCCTTTCCCGTATCAGGTTGGCGTCTCCGGGGTTATCCTCGATCAGTAGAACTCTTATGATTTCAGTTGGTTTTTCTTCCTCTGTTCCCAGGGCGCTGCCCTGGGCTATAATATCCTGCCCCTTCGGGGCGGTTAGGTTTGTGCAGTTCATAGTTAGGCAATCCCAAAATCTTTTTCATGAAGTCTATACTCAGGTGTTTAGGCTGAAGGCTGAAGGCTAAACACCTGAGTAGTTACTCCCTCGGTATCTTTAATCACTTTCTGGCAGGCAGTAAAGACCTCCTTCACTTCTAACTCTTTAAGGCATCTATTATCTTCGCATCCGGAAGCCCCACAGGGGGCGCAGTCCATTTCTTTGCGGACAATATAGCTATACCTTCCAAGGGGTTGCCAGAGAGCAGGATTAGCCGGACCAAAGATGGTCAGGATGGGTGTATTCAAGGCGGCCGCAATATGGCTCGGCCCAGTGTCGTGGCCAATATAAAATCTGAGATAGGATACCACGGACGCAAACTGGTTCATAGAACCCTTGCCCGCTAAATTGACCGGTTTTATCTTCATCAACCGGCTTATCTTCTCGGCCGCCATCACTTCATCTGCCTGGGAATCATCTTCTTCAGCGGTCCGGATATATCTGGAACCGAAGAGTATAATCCTGGCCCCGTAAGTTTCTACCAACCGGTCAGCCAGTTCGGCAAATTTCTCAGGGGGCCATCTGCGATTAACCACCCCACATCCAGGATGAATCCCTATCAGGGTTTCCTCAGGGCGAAAGTTCATCTTCATAAAGGCAGCCACATCTTTTATATCTTGCTCTGACGGCCAGACAGGAGGGGGAATGGCACCAGGTATTCCTATCTCCAGAAGAGGTAGAAACTTCAGATACTGGTAAATGATATGCTCGTGAGAATTTTTTTCGATCAGGTCAGTATAAAAACGGCCTGCCGAACCTCCGTCTTTGAAAGATATCCTTCGTCGCGCCCGGCAGGCGATAGTGATCAGGGTGCTCAGAGGAGGACAACCGAAATCAAGAAGCAGATCGTAGCGCTCTTTGAGATTGATAATTTTAGCAAAGCCTGTTCCTACGTCAGAGGCGTGCTGAAGGCATTGCTCCCTCATTTCCTCCGGCACAAGCAGCTCGTCTATATAGGGACAATTAACCGCCAGGTCTTTAGTTACCAGCCAATTCAACAGGGTAATATGTGCCTCTGGATAGCGTTCCCTTACTGCCTTTAAAACCGGAGTATAGTAAACAAAATCCCCCATTCCATTTAACCCATTAATGAGTATCCTTTTATAATCCATTTTTTTCAGCCTTCAGCCTTCAGCCTAAACACCTGAGTAGTTACGCGAAGTCAAAATATCGACTATCCTGGCGGCCGCTTTGCCATCCCAGAGCTTTGGTCTTTGTCCCCTTTTCCCACCGCTTGTCAGAATCTTGCCTCCCTCCTGAATAATCCGTTCCTTATCCATACCTACGACAACATTTGTCCCTTCCCTCACTGTTACCGGCCGTTCTGTATTTTCCCTCAGGGTGAGGCAGGGAACCCCTAAGACAGTTGTTTCCTCCTGAAGTCCCCCTGAATCGGTCATCACAAACCTTGATTGACTGGCCAGGGCTAAACAATCGAGGTAGCCAAGAGGGTCTATTAAGATAAGATTCTTCATCCCTTCCGCCATTTCCCAGAGTTTAAACTTTTTAAGCTGCTTGGTGGTTCGGGGATGGATGGGAAAGACGATCTTAATTTTAGTCTGAAGTTCAGCCAGGGCCTCAAGAATGCCCTGCAGGGTTTCTTTTACATCCACATTGCTTGGTCTATGAAGGGTCAAAAGGGCAAAGCCCTGGGCTTCCAATCCCAGTTTTTCTAAGGCGCCCCGTGATTTTATTCGGTCTATATTTTTCATCAGGGTATCGATCATCACATTGCCGACAAAGAATATCTTTTCCTCAGGTATCCCTTCACGCCGAAGATTTTCATTAGCTTCTTCACAGGTTGTAAAGAGATAGTCGCTCAGAGAATCAGTGACTAACCGGTTGATCTCTTCGGGCATAGTCCGGTCAAAGCTTCTCAAACCGGCCTCAACGTGGGCCACTGGAATAAGAAGCTTTACGGCCACCAGACTACAGGCCATAGTCGAATTGACGTCTCCTACAACTACAACTAAATTCGGCCTTTCCTTATGCACCACCCGCTCAAACTCCATCATTATTTTGGCCGTCTGTTCGGCATGGCTGGCGGAACCAACTCCCAAATACAGGTCTGGTTTAGGTATCCTTAGCTCCTCAAAAAATACGTCCGACATCATATCATCATAATGCTGACCTGTGTGGAGCAGGAGGGGAGTAATTTGGCTATGTTTCTTCATCTGCTCCATTAGGGGAGCAATCTTCATAAAATTCGGCCGGGCGCCGACTACATTTATGACCTTAAGCACTTGTTGTATACCTCCCGATATTTGGGAACGATTTTGGCCCAATCCCGGTGATTAACCATATCCCGCCGGGCCTCTACAGCCATAGTCTTTCTTCGGCCTTCATCGCCGATCAAATCAAGGCACTTTGAAACCAGATCATCTACATCTTCTGCTCGAAAAAGCAGACCTGTCCGGCCATCTTTAACCAGTTCCTTATTACCACCCACATCGCTGGCGATCACTGCCTTCTCCATAGACATCGCCTCCAGCAGCTTGAGGCCGGTCACCAGATTAGTCAGCGGGGTGCTAATTCGAGGGTAAACAAGGATATCAATGAGGGAATAATAATCCAGGATCTGATCATGGGATACCCGACCGGTAAAGATAACCTCTTTACCTAAGCCTGATTCTATGACTGTCTTCTTTAGATTCTCCTCATCCTCTCCTCCCCCGATTAAGAGAAAGCGGGTCTCCGGATATTTTTTCAAGATCTTTGGAGCCGCCCTGACTAGAAACTCCAGGCCTTCGAATTTAAAGAAACTTCCGATAAATCCTACGATCAACTTGTGAGTTAAGCGATATTCTTCTAATAGAGGCCACTTTTTAAGCCGGGGGTAAAACCTTGAAGTATCAACCCCGTTGGGAATGACCTCTATCTTTTCTTCATTCAGCCCTCTTTTTATCAAATTATCCTTTAACCCCTGGCAAATAGTAGTGATCATATCAACTCTTTTTAGCAACCTTGATTCAATAACCCTGGTTAAAAGGTATCTGAGAGACCCGGTCACGGATTTACCGCTCTCTACAGCCGCTTCCTCCCATAAGGCCCTGACTTCGTAGACGGTAGGAATCCTGTGCCTTTTGGCGGCTTTTAGAGCGGGTATCCCGCACAGAACAGGCGAATGAGCGTGGATAAGCTGAAAGGGGTGTTCTTTAAAAAGGGACAGGATGTCCCTCTGAAGGGATTTCATTATAAATGCTTCATTAATGTAAGGAATAGTCTTTTGGAAACTGCTCCGGGACCGATAGTAGGGAATTCCATCGACTATATCCATATCTGCGGTTCCTTTGGTGTGTTTAGGCGAAGTGATTACTACCGGTGAAAGACCCAGTTTTTTCTGGAATTCCACGATATATTTGCTCCGAATACTATATCCCGTGAGATAATGGGGAAGTGAGTGATTTAATACGTGTAAGATTTTCACCGTCTTATTCCAGAACACAGAACACAGAACACAGAATACAGAATACAGAAATATATATCTTCTCTCTATGTCTGTGCTCTGTGTTCTGTGCTCTGTGCTCTGTGCTCTGTGCTCTGTGTTCTGTTATTTATAATCTGGTTTCTTTAAGCTTTTCCGGCGGATCCTTTTAATAAGATTAACCAGGGGTGAACCCAAAAAGGTCAAAAGATAATAGATGTTAGCCCTGGGATTAAAGGGGCCGGATTTGATAGCCTTAAGGAATCTGGTTCGGGCACCTTTTAAATCTCCTGCTTCAAAATAGTCGTAAGCGTGAGAAAAGTAAAGCTGTCTCCATTTCTTTTTGATTAATTTGCCCCTTTGATCTGGATCCAGATACTTGACATGCCTGTTAAATACCAGGAATCTTGCCTCATAAAAGGCATCGACATTCTCACTCAGGGTCCCCTGGTGGTCTCGATGTCTAACCAAAAGTCGGTCTACGTAACCGATCTTATACTTCCTGGCTATCCTTAACCACAGATCGTGGTCTTCTGCCCGAACTAACTCCTTATCAAAGAAACCTACATCCTTGTCATCTAAAAAGCAGCTCTTTTTAACCACAGCCGCCGAGGTGCAAATCAGATTTTGCATCAAAAGGGGCTGGAAGATATAGCCGGTAAAACGTCTTCGGGGCGAGGCTATCCTCTCTTGCCATTGGGCTTCCTCTGACTCTGTCCAGTTTTCCCCAAACCGAACTACATTGGCATGAACCAGAGACACTTCCGGGTCATTTTCAAATACCTCCATTTGAAGGGCGAGCTTTTCAGGCAGCCAGATATCATCGGCATCAAGAAAGGCTACAAATTCACCCCTGGCCTCTTTGATCCCTTTGTTTTTAGCCGGAGAAGGGCCGGCATTCTCTTGATGGATGTATCTAATCCTGTCCTGATAAGGTGCCAGCGCCTCTCTGGTGTTATCGGTTGACCCATCGTCAACAACAATAATTTCGTAATCCTGAAAGGTTTGAGCCAAGACAGAATCTATGGCTTCCGGGAGGTAGGCGGCGGAATTATAAGCCGGAATAACAACACTGACTTTTGGCACTGATGTTTCTCCGTAACTACTCAGCCACAAAGACACGAAGGCACTAAGATTACAGATTGGCTATTGGCTTTGTATCTTGGTGCCTTAGTGGCTGAGTAGTTACGTTTCTCCTTAATATTTGAAAGTCGAAGACAGCCCGAATAAACAAATTACAAAGAACCCCTCAAGATAGAAGCCAAGAATCTAAAAAAATGGACCGCAAAGGGAATAGGATCATCCCAGGCCATAATGGCATACTCTCGCTTGCCCTTCAGGGACTTCAACCATCCCCAAATAGTTATCTCTTTACGGGCCAAATAGCCCTCTCGTCTGGAGAAGACAGTATACAGGTCCTCTCTTATATCTACCCACTTAACCGGCTTCTGTTGGAAGGCATTATCCAATCTTGTCTTGTTCTCTATTGGTCTACCCAGGCACTCGGAATAGGCCAGGAATTCCATATTCATTCCTAAGGCGGCTGAGAGTCTGGTTTCCGTGGTCGATCGGGCATTTATCTCAATCAATTTAAGTCGGCCATCTCTTGGGTCCCGCTGCACCTCCGGTTCAGCTAACCCCCAAAACTTAAGTCGGGTAAGAACCTCAAGGACAAAATTAACTACCTCCGGCTCCCAGACGGTCTCACATACACAGGCATTCCCATAAGGGCTTGGCGAAAGGCGTATCTTTTTGTAACAAGATATGGCTGCCGGTTTTAAATTTCGACTAAAATAGGTGTAGACCAGATACCTCTCTTCACCCGGAATTTCCTGTTGCAGGACTACTTCTTCTCCTGCATCTGTTGCCTTTTTATATAATTCAATCAACTGTTGGGCCGAATCGGCCTTGAAGATTTTAACCTTGAACTTTTGTTTAAAGGTTCTGGAATTGACTGGTTTAACAATATAAGGGTAATGGAGTTCCCTGCTTATCGCTGCAACTTCCGATATATGCCGGGGGAAATATGTCCTGGGATGGTCTGTCCCTATTTCTTGTAATGTCTGATAAAAATACTTCTTGTTTACCAGTTTTTCTATTAGCTCCAGGTCAGCGATAGGGAAATGGAAATATTTTTCCAGTTTAGGCTTATGTCTTAAGATTACCAGAAGGGGTGTATCTCCGGTGACAAATAAGACCGGTTTAGGGGTTAATTTCTCCCCTACACCTGCCAGAAACTCTATAAATTCGGCCTCGGCCTTCACCTCAGGAGAGATAACCTTAGTCGCATATCTGGAGTAAAAGGTAATATCTTTAGGATCGGAATTGACAGATAATACAGGCACTCCTGCCCGGCCTAAATTAATGATGACGCCGTAGCCGTTTGGTCCTCCATCATTAACTACTACTGCTGTTGGTCTTTCTATTTCTGCCTCCTCAGCGTCTCTGCGGCGCATTCCAGTATTCACCTTTCAGTTAGTAACTACTCAGTATCTTCTCAATATTTCGGGGGATAGTAGTGAGAGTTGAGAGTGGAGAGTTGAGAGTTGAGACCTCTCCAGCTCTCCACTCTCCACTCTCAGCTCTCCACTCTCAACAGTTTACCCCGATTTATTGAGATGATACCTTTCCCAGCTTCACCCACTTTTCGTCCACCACCAGTTTTCCGCTCCATCTTATCTGAAAAATCTCTTCTAAACCTACCAGTTCCTGGGCTGCCTTTCTCAACCAGGCCAAGGCAGTCGTCCCGCTCACCTTAATGTCATCCATATCTCTCAGGTGCTCCGCCGTACGTCGGTAAGAGCCTCTCACTCTTACCACTAAGCTCAACGCCTTGCGTTTGGCTTCTGCCGTAAACCTTCCCCAAAGCTCCAATCCTGGCGGCAGCCACGTGAAGTACTTCGTCTCGCACAAATGATTAAGACATTGGTATACCTGAGCGCTGCCTTCATGTTTCCTTCCCTCCCTGTCTCTCCATTCCCGGTACCGCTCAAATTGCTTTCTTACCTCCTCACTCCCGCAGTCCGGACAGGAAACAGAACGAGGCTGCCACAATTTGATCTCTCCACCGACAGCCTTCTCTAAAAGAACCACTTTCCGATTTTTCTGCCTTTGAATGCTCTTGCGTTCAGGTGGCTGATTCAGCTCATACTTACCTCTCTTTTCGGTTTCATCTGTTCCCACATCTGATGTATCCTTCCAAATTCCTCGATCTTTACATCCTGTTTCCCCCTCTCTTCCAAAGCCTCCTGGAGGATATCCATCAACTTGGTTACCATCCATTCCGAAACCTGCCCTTGATCTATCTCTCCTCGTTTTATCATCTGGCGCATCTTTTGGCGTATCCGAAGCAAGTCTATCTGCTTTAGCGCCTCCCGAATCCCTCCCCTCGATATCTGCTTAACCAATCCCTCGGTCACCAGTTGCCGGGCGATCTCTAATTCCGTGGTATGCCAGTTCATTACCAAAATTTCCTCGATCCTCTTGATAACTTTCTCCGTCAGCTTCCATTTCTTATGTTCAAGGTTGACCACCTCCGTCATGCCTTCCCTCTCAAGCGCTCTCTTGTAATGATTGGTCCATTGTCGTGATATCCCAAAGGCCTCCGCCACTTTCCCTTGCCACATAAAAGTTTTCCCATCCTGCTTCTTAAGCAGGCACATTCTGGCTAATTCCGACCGCAACCATCCATAGTCTTTCTTAGATATTTCTACTACCTGCGGGGTGAGATATTGGATCTTGGAAGAAATAACAGAAATAAGAAGACGGTTTACGTAGGCGCTGTCATAGCAAGAGAGTATAAATAAATTCCAGAAAAACAGTTGACAATATTACTCTCGTTCCTACGTTCTGCGTGGGAACGCTACGCAAGACGCTCTGCGTCAGATGGTTGCGCTCCCACGCAGAGCGTGGGAGCGAGTAGGCAATCTTGGGGAAAGCAGACATGACCATTAAGATATGGGATGTAGAGAAGAAGGAACTATTAGCTACCCTCCTGGCCAGTGGTGATGGCTGGGTGATTTTTACTCCGGAGGGGTATTTTGATGGTGAGGGAGAGGGATTAAGACTTCTCCGGTTTAATGCCGGCTTAGTCTCCTATTCTACAGATGAGCTAAAGCCCCTCCTCCACCGCCGCCCCCTTCAGCCGCTTTCCCGATAACTCTCCTTGCGCCTCCTTTGCGTCTCTGCGAGTAACCGTTCACGGGGGTACGAAGGCTGTCATTCCCGCAGAGCTATTTTGTCATTCCCGCGAAAGTGGGAATCCGGAGTCATGCCAAATCGTTGTACAAATCACGCCAGGTAGGATTTTCGGCTCAACAATGCGCTGGATTCCCGCTCCCCGATCGGAGTCGAGGACAAGTTTCGCGGGAATGACAACCTCCATGCATTTAGAGGGTGTGAACGGTTACCTCTGCGAGAGATTGAATTCCCCATAAATTTGCTTGACAACTTAGCGATAGTTATGTATAATATTATGTGTAACATAATATGGAAAAAGGAGGGTAACACAATGAAGACGATTCAGGTTCCAATAGATACACCATTGTTGGAGCAAATAACAGGATGGGCACAGGAAAGGTTTAAGAATAGATCCGACTTTATCAGAACTGCCTGTAGATACTTTATCAGACATTTAGAAGAAGTAAAAAAAGACGAGTGCTATGCACGTGGTTATAAGCAGATACCGGAAGAGATTGATATGGCAAAGGTCTCAGCAGAAATTAGCACACATATAATAGAAAAAGAGGATTGGTAAATGAAAAGGGGTGAAATTTGGTGGACAATGCTTCCAGAGCCGGTTGGCCGCAGACCTGTTCTATTGCTTTCCCGCAATAGAGCCTATGAAGTGCGTAATGCTATCACGGTAGCAGAAATTACTCGGACAATACGCAAGATTCCTGTTGAGGTAGAATTGGGGAGAGATGATGGGATGCCTAAGAAATGTGCTGTAAACCTTGATACCATAATGACCGTCCCAAAGACACTTATTCAGGAATACATAACTACTCTCAGTTGTGATAAGATGGAAAAGGTAGATAAGGCAATAGAATTTGCCTTAGGTATTAGTTTGGGAGACGTTGTTGACTTTGAGCCCAATGGGAGATAGGGTGGATGTAGGAAAGAATAGATATACTCAAAGGCTATAATAGACAATTAAAGCCCTCCGGTGTGGGAACAAAAAGAACTGATGGAGACTTATTCGGATTTCTCTTTAAAGCAATAAAAAAGCTCGTAAGTGGCCGAAACGATGAACAATGCCCACCAGAAAATCTGCGTCCCAAAAAAATTGATTGCACAGGTTGGAATCTTGTGGTATATTAAACAGGTGGGAATTGGTGAAACAGGTGGGAATTGGTGAAACAGGTGGGAATTGGTGGCTGATGTCAGACGCCAATCAAATCAGTCGCAGCTGCAAAACTCGGGCGATGTTCATCGTTTCGGCCAATGGCGCTCTGTCATGGGCAGCTACCTTCCCGAAAGCTTTCAAGCTTTCGGGAAGGTGGGAAGGTGACTGGCCCAAACGATGAACAAGTCTCCCTTGGCGTTCTCTGTGGTTATGATTTGTTGCGGCAGGAGGCCGCGCTATGCTTTATGAACTCTTTATTGCCTTAAGACACCTGCGATCAAAACAAAAAGAGCGATTCATCTCGGTAATCAGCCTTATTTCTATTGCCGGAGTGGCCCTCGGAGTAGCGGCCCTGATCATTGTCCTGGCCGTGATGAATGGTTTTGAACATGACTTGCGAGACAAAATTCTGGGCAACAAAGCCCATCTCTATGTCTTAGGGCCTGGGGGTTCAGCCATTCCAGGTTATCAGTCCCTCCTGAATACTCTTAAGGAGACCGATATTGTTGCGGCGGCCCCTTTTATCGAAGGACAGGTCATCCTGAGCACCAAATATGGCACCAGGGGAGTAGTGGTGCGGGGGATAGAACCAAAGCTCGAATCAAAGGTCACTATCTTGCCTTCGCAGATTAGCTCAGGGAGTCTGGATTTTAAAGGAAGAGGAATCCTCGTTGGGCAGGAATTGGCCAGGGAATTAGGACTTGAGCCCGGTGATGAGGTGAATATCTTCTCACCCCGGGAAAGGGACATCCCCTTAGATGAATCCACGCCTGTCCTGGCTATGGTTCCTCAGGTGGATAAGTTTAAAGTTACCGGTATATTCACCTCCGGGATGTATGAGTATGATTCTTCTCTGGTGTATGTTTCCCTGGAAGAGGCCCAGAACTTGTTTCACCTCCCGGAAGCAGTGAGCGGAATCGCGGTTAAAATACCAAATATCTATGAGACTTCTGCGATAGTCTCTCAGATAGAGGAGGTATTAAAAGGGCCTTATTGGGTTCGCACCTGGAAGGAAATAAACAGGAATTTATTTTCAGCCCTGAAGCTGGAAAAGACAGTTATGTTTATCCTTCTGGCCCTGATCGTATGCGTGGCGGCCTTTAATATTGCCAGCACCCTGATTATGATTGTCATGGAAAAGACCAGAGAGATCGGTATCCTTAAATCAATGGGATCAAAGGCCAGGAGTATAATGGCTATTTTTATGTTTGAGGGACTGACTATTGGCCTGTTTGGGGTAATAATAGGATTATTAGGCGGCCTTGCCGGTTGTGAGATGCTTAAACGATATCAATTTGTTAAGCTTCCCAGCGACGTGTATTACATCAGCACACTCCCTGTTAAGATAGATTATACGGATGTTCTTACCATTGTGGTTGCCGCTCTTTGTTTGGGCATTATTTCGACTCTGTATCCGGCATGGTCTGCTGCCCGGCTAGATCCGGTTAGGGCCTTACGATATGAATGAGTGGGAAATGCACCGCAGAGACGCAGAGGACGCAGATAAGGCAGATAGTCCTGTGATAGAAGGCATAGATATTTACAAATCTTACCCCTTCAAAGGCGGCAGCTTGCCTGTCCTGAAAGGGGCCAGTCTCTGTGTGAAAGAAGGGGAGGCCGTCGCGGTAGTTGGTGTCTCGGGAGCCGGCAAAAGCACTCTCCTTCACCTTTTAGCTGCCCTGGACAGACCGGATAAAGGCCAGGCTATCCTGAACGGACACGATCTGGGAACTTTGTCTGATAAAGAATTAGCCGAAATACGGAATAAGCAGATAGGACTTATCTTCCAATTTCATCATCTTTTACCTGAATTTACCGCCCTGGAAAACTGCTTAATGCCGGCTTTAATCAGTAGAAAAAGCCCTAAGGCAGTCAGAGAGCGGGCTAAAGAATTATTAGGCCAGGTGGGATTATCTCACCGGCTGGAACATAAACCAACGGAACTTTCCTGCGGAGAACAACAACGGGTGGCCATCGCCAGGGCCTTGATTAATAACCCGGGAATTATCCTGGCTGACGAGCCAACCGGGAACCTGGATGAAGGTACATCCCGGGAGATATATGAACTTCTCTTAGGTTTAACCAGAGAAAGTGGACATAGTTTGTTGATCGTTACTCACGACCGGAACCTGGTTAAAGAAGTAAATAGAGTGGTAGAATTGAGTAATGGGAAAACGGTAGAGTTGTATACACAGCACGGGCATAAATTGCGATTTTGAATAGGTTGTAAGTTGTAGGTT
>JASEGY010000180.1 GCA_030019105.1 bacterium
GAACCCTGAACTTTGAACCCTTTGGCTCTTACCCTTAGATTTGAAGAGGATACGTCTGGTACGACTTTGACAAGTGGAACAAGATTGAATGCATTCATCAACAGCATAAAAGTATGAAGGTTCAATTTCTAATTTCAGCGTTCCGTGAACGGGTTACCCCTCAACCGTGAACCCTGAACGCTTACTTGAGAATTAGATTTTACCACAAAGGGCAAAAGATTGTCAACAGATTTTTTATGATGGCACGGCAATAAGTAGTCAGTAGAAACCTGGTTTCTTGAAGAAACGTGGTTTCTGCTCGCAAGTGTCCACGGAATGTTGAATGGCCGAAACGGCCTTGTTCATCGTTTGGGCCAATAGCGCACCTTCCCGAAAGCTTGAAGCTTTCGGGAAGGTAAGGTTGCACGTCTAACTGGCCGAAACGATGATTGTAACCGTTCACACCCTCTAAATGCACGGAGGTTGTCATTCCCGCGAAACTTGTCCTCGACTCCGATCGGGGAGCGGGAATCCAGCGCATTGTTGAGCCGAAAATCCTACCTGGCGTGATTTGTACAACGACTTGGTATGACCCTGGATTCCCGCTTTCGCGGGAATGACAAAAATAGCTCCGCAGGAATGACAGCCTTCGTGCCCCCGTGAACGGTTACCAATGATCACGGTCATTATAGAAACTCCGGATTGAGACCGTTCGGTGGTGTTTGGAATTGGCTAAAGTTGAGGATGCATCATGTCGATATATAAGATGGTGTATCTTTTCAATCGGGGGGCACTCGACAGTGGTATAGTGGTTAAGAAAAAGATTTTGGGGTTGGATATCCTTTGGAGTTCAGGCTTTAGCCTTTCATAAGTAATGAAATCCTAAAGGATTAACTCCGAAAGCTACATAGTCTATCTTGAATTCGCTTACCCCAAAATATTTATCTTAAGAGCTATAGGTTGTATCTTCTCAATAACTTGGGGCTCAGAAACCAGGTTTCTTCAAGAAACCTGGTTTCTATCCGCAAAGGTGATTAATTATGAGGTTTAACAAATATGATTTAAGTATGGCTCGGGTACGAGCAGAATTATTCAGATTAATAAAGCTAACCCGATTCTCACTTCTTCTCCTCTTTTTACTCTCCGCTACCTTTGCCGGTTGTGGGGGGTGCTCAAACCCTCCTCCCCGTACCCTGTGGGTGATGGAAGGGGCTAACAGCCTTGTCTATGACTTCTCCGGCAGTTCCGGGTTCTTGCATTTCCTTAATCTTCGTTATTTTAAAAATGTTCGAGGCATTATCCTGAATACACCTCATTATTTTTTTCAAGATCAAGATTATCGGGGAAGACTCCCCCAGTTTATCTCTACGGCACATTCGGCGGGTATCAATGTCTATCCTCTGGCCGGAGATCGGAGATACCTTTGTGATGGGTGGGGACATCAGTTGTTAATGGATATTATTAAAGATCTGATCGAGTATAATGCGGGGGTAAATGAATCAGAGAGGTTTGATGATCTATTTTATACTAACATAAAATTCTACGAGAAGATTGACAGAAAGAGGATAGGAGAGGGATTTTGTAACCGGCTTGAATTTTATCCCGGCCGTTCTTCTTTAGAACTTAGCCCTGGCCAGGCCGATGAGCGGGAATATCTCTTAACAGAGTACATGACATTGTTATCCGAGTGCCGGCGTGAATTGGCTAAAGCAGGAATCAGACTGGGGGGGGTTCTTCCTGTCTGGACCGATGACTATTTTGGCGCGCTCCTAACTTTGGATTGGGATGGGCTTAACCAGGAACTTTATAAACACGTTCTGGACTTACTGGATGAAGTGGTTTTGCTTTCTTTTTGGGTGGATCCTGATAAAGTAATTGACCTCACGCGAACAGAATTAGATTATTCCAGGCAGGTGAGTGGCACACCTGTCTATATCGGGCTTGATACTCATTGCTACTCTTCCTCTTCGGCTGAGCAAGAAGAAGGTCGATCCTTTGCGAAGGAAGGTATGAGTGAAAGCGACCTCGAAGAGGCTATTTCCATCATTGACGATTATTACTCTTCAAGCCAGGCATTTATGGGGATTTCTATTTACGACTATAAAGGCTACTTAGAGCTTAGCTCGGGCAAGCCGTGCCGGTAATTATAATATTACTCCGCAACATTTGCGTTGTCCGCGAGAATGTTACGATTGCGGATTGAAATTGGAAATTAGAAATTAGGCAGTACCGCAAAAGTCGCCCAAAAACCATTTTTAGGTTAGTAAAATGGTGGTTACATTACGGTGACTGAATCACAGTCAACCGTTGTACCCACAAAGTGTTAGGAGAAGAGTACGTCTATTGAAATATACCCTTACATGGGCGACTTTTGCGGTATTGCGAAATTAGGCTTTCACGCTTTTCCTAATTTCCAATTTCCAATTTCCAATGGAGTTCAGGCTTTAGCCTTTCATAAACAATGAAATCCTAAAGGATTAACTCCAAAAGTTGAATAGCCTATCTTGAATTCGCTTATCCCAAAAACATTATCTTAAAAGCTATAGTTTCCACAAGATATTGAGCAGTTACCTTTGATATGATAACAAAACCAAATCAGCCGTTGTATGATGTGGTCGTGGTCGGAGGAGGTGCCGCAGGCATGTTTGCCGCGGGTTGTTCTGCCGAAAATGGTGACAGAGTGATCCTGCTTGAAAAGAATGTAAGGCTGGGAGTAAAACTTGGCCTAACAGGGCACGGTAGGTGCAACATAACAAACTCCGGCGATAGGGAGTCTTTCATAAGCAGTTATGGCCGGAACGGCCGGTTCCTTTACAGGGCACTGACTGAGTTTTCCAACCGGGATATAATTTTGTTCTTAGAAAGATACGGCGTAAAAGTGATAACTGAAGAGAACGGAAAGGTGTTCCCCGCAGACGGCAAGTCGGAAACCGTTGTGAAGACGTTTCAGCAGTACATAGAAGACAATAATGTCCATGTAAGGTTTAAGACGCGGGTTGAATCCGTCCTGGTTGAACAAGAAGGAGATATGAAAAAGGTCGCCGGGGTCAATCTCAGCGGGGGCGGGACGATCAGGAGCGGTAAGGTAATACTCTCTACAGGAGGGTTGTCTTATCCCGGGACAGGCTCAAGCGGGGACGGATATGAGATGGCAAAAGCACTTGGACATACCATTGTGCCGCTTAATCCGGCTCTTGTCTCGCTTGAGACGGAAGAAAGTTTTGTAAAAGACCTGCAGGGAGTTCCTTTATACGGTCTGGAAGTATCTTTTTATTCAAATGAAAAGAAGATATGTGCCGGGAAAGGGGATATGATGTTCACGCATTTCGGTATTTCCGGACCTGTTGTTTTAGATATAAGTGGCATTATTGCAGTCAGTCTGTCGAAAAACGAACATGTTGAGGCTTCCCTGAACCTTATGCCCGGAAAAAACAGGCCGGAATTAGAGGGCATCCTTCTGGAGGAACTTAAGATTAATAACAACAAATTCCTGAGTAATGCCCTGAGCAGGTTGCTTCCGAAATCCTTTGTGCCGGTGTTCCTGGAATATGCGGGTATTCCGGGAAATATAAAATGTCACCAGATAAGCCGCAGCGAGAGAAATAAGATAGCCGGCATGTTTGCCGATTTCAGGATAAAAATCAAGAGAACCAGGCCGATTAAAGAAGCCATGATTACAAAAGGCGGTGTTTCGCTTAAAGAAATAAATCCATATACAATGGAATCAATGCTTGTGAAAGGGTTGTATTTCTGCGGCGAGGTTATTGATATAGACGGGAAAACGGGTGGTTATAACCTGCAGGCAGCTTTTTCAACCGCGTATCTGGCCGCGAAACATTAAAGTTTAAGGTAAAATCGGCACCCTTCAAAAACCGGTTACGGGCTTGATTTTATTGTTCGGAGCGGCAATATTAGTTACCGGTTGTGGAAGAAATCCGATTGCCCCGGCTGAGGATACCTATTTTAGCGAATCCTGGGAGGATGATTATAATATTACCCCGCAACATTTGCGTTGTCCGCGAGAATGTTACGATTGCGGATTGAAATTGGAAATTAGAAATTAGGCTTTCACGCTTTTCCTAATTTCCAATTTCCAATTTCCAATTTCCAATTTCAGCGTTCCATAATCCGCAATCTGCAATCCAAAATTGGTTTGGTTGCGGCAGGAGGCCGCGCTAAGATTCTGAATTTGATTTTTCCCTGGAGGAAGAAGATGAAGGAATGGATACTTCTTCTGACTTTCTGTTAGGATATTGGGGCAGGAAAGAAATCAGCCTCAATGAGCAGGGGTGGATAACAATCAGGTGAGAGGTCTTAATCCTCTGCCGCTACAACCTCTGTTAGAACAACAAGCTTGACGGCCATTACCTTCCGGTAGACCTCTTCCGGCTTTTTGCGTTCACCGTTTACTATTAAGAGGTCGTTCTCAATGGAAATGCTAAATAGCCTTTCGTTTTCCTGAAGATAAGGGAGGATAAGTTGCCAATCCTCCGGCGAAAGAGGGGCAAATTCTCCGCCGTTTAATTGGTCTTTAACGAGCTGGTAGCCGGGGTCCCGGACATAAATTGCCCCTCCCGAGGCAAGCGAGAAGAGATTTGAACCCGGATAGGGTGATTCCTGTTCAATCAGGTTTCCGGTTTCATCGTAGGCCAGGCCGTTTAAGATGACAAACCCCCCACCGGCCAGTGGATCCCCGGCCATAAAGGATTCGGCCAGGAAGTCAAGGGCAGTGCCGTTTATAACCACCCTGGGCCGGCCACAGGCGTTTATGAATGGTCTTCCGGCCGCATTGCCCAACACGTAGACCTCTCCCCCTTTGGCCCCATACATAAAGGTCTGACCGACATCACCATAGACAACTAATTTCCCGCTTTTCATAATCTGGCCCAATTGATCCTGGGCATTACCGTGGACATAAATCCGGCAGCCATCAATCCCGGAGGCCAGATAGTCACCGGATGAATCATAGACATCGATCCTTACATCCTGTGTCTCAGGCCCAAGTCCACAACCGCAGAAGCGTTGTCCCTTGTAACCATAAGCAATAAAGTTACGCCAACCTTGATGATAGGCATTAACAATCAGCCGGGCATCACATTCATCTCCCTCTGGCGGAAAATCCGTTGCCTTTATGACCAGCACGCCATCACTGCTCGAAGGAGGGACTAAAGAAGCCCTCCTTTCCCAATCAATAAACCGGTATCGCGAAGGAGACTCTGTGCCGACAAGAGGCAACGCCGAGAATATCTCCCAGAGGGCATTTTTAATGATCTGCAGCAGGGCGCTTCTTTTCTTTTGACCGGTAGAAAATCTACGATCATTAAGAGAGGTAATCGCCCCGAGGATCCTCTCTGTAGTTTCATCATCTCGACCGGCCGAGCCGGTCTGGCGGACCGAGCCGGTCTGGCGGACCGAGCCGGTCTGGCGGACCGAGCCGGTCCGGCAGGCCAGATCTACCATTTTAGAAATTACGTAACGGAAGGTGTTGTAATCCCAATCAGCAATATTTTCTCTGATATAATCAAATAAATCAGCCTCCTTCAACTTCTCTTCCATGATGTTGGCTTGGGCTGGAGTAGAAATGCTGAGCTGCATATCACAAGGTTGTTGATCCCGGTCAGTGGTAATCGGCCGGCCAAATTTATTGGTGCAGGTAAGGGTATGCGCCCCATTTTCCTTCTTAACCGTGAAGATAAAGGCCCCACCATCCGTATGGCTCCCACCCCTGGCATTCCAATATTTATCTGCTACTAAGCAAAATCGGGGGTCTTCTTCAGATAGAGATTGCAAGGTGGCATCAATGGCCTGTTTCTCTGAACAGACAAGTCCGATTTGAACCTCTCCTGTGGATAAGGCAAAAACCTGGGGCCTGAGCATGGCGGTATCAGTAATGCCAATCAACTGAAAACACTCTTGATCCGGATCATTTCCGGCGATAATAAAGAACCAGGGGCCATCAGGAGAGCCGTGGATATGATGCGTCTGAATAAGTCGGTATATCTCTTGTTTCTCTTCCGGGAGCCGGTCGAAATCAAGCTCTGTAGTGGGGGCCAGCGCCTCAATAATATATTCTAAGGGATAACCATAGACCCTGTTTAGAAGGTCAAAAACGAGGATACTCACTTCCGTATCGGTCAAAAACAGGGGATAACTTCCCCTTTGTTTTAAATACTCAGTTACGGCATGGTAATTAGCAAAATCACCGTTATGCACCAGGGCCTCATTCATACCCATAAAAGGATGGGCGCCGCCAGGATGCCAGACCCGGCCTTTAGTCGGATAACGCTGATGCGCAATCCAGATATGAGCCTTAAAGTCTTCTAATTTGTAATACCTGGCCACATCCTCGGCATAACCGACAATCTTTAAGATCATCATATTCCGGCCGTGAGAAAGGACAAAAGCGGCCTTCTCGCCCAGCGAGGCATAGAACCTTTGATTGAGCTTAAAGCTGTTCTGAGAGATAAATTCATCTTCCGCCCGTCGGGCCAAGCTGGCCTGGCGGGCCAAGCCGGCCTGGCGGGCCGAGCCGGCCTGGCGAGGAGCCATACTTTCGAGGCCGTTTTTGGCCATAAAATCCTTCAGCACCCCCGGTTTCACCCTGACAAAGTACCGCCACACGTCCGGCGGTTTTACCTCAAGGGTAGGGATATCGCGAAAATCCTTAACAGTCGAAAGCTGCTCCGATTTATCCACCTTGAAGAAAGGCGTAATAAATTCCTTCTCTATACTCTGGCGGGCTTCAGGTTCAAGTAAGGCGATCTGAAGGAGATAATCCTCTTCCAGGATTTCCTGAGACACGCCCATTTCTTTTGGTGAAAACCCTACCGCCGCAATCCCCCCACCTTTGCCATTACCCCGGTTCTGCATCCGGATGGACGGCTCAAAGATATGCTTGCCACTCACCGGGATAGAGCAGGCAAAGCCGGTTACCCCGCAGCCGCCTTCCTCTTCGGTTTTTTCAGCCCTGGGAGGAGGGAATGCCTTAATCAGATTTTGTCTGGAAGTAATAATTTTATTAGTCCAATCCATCTTTCATCCTCAGATAATCTCTCATTCGTATCTTCTCAATAATTCGGGGTAAAGTTAGATACTGTTCTATTTAATAGCACACGGATAACACGGATACTACGGATTACCACAGATAAAATCAGTATA
>JASEGY010000181.1 GCA_030019105.1 bacterium
GCCTGAACTCCAAAGGATAGCCAACCCCAAAATCTTTTTCTTAACCACTATAGTACCCACTTCTTACTTCCCATTTCCCACTTCCCACTTCCTACTTCTCATTTCCTACTTATTTGCGAGGGTGGCGGAATTGGCAGACGCGCTAGACTTAGGATCTAGTGGGGGAAACTCCATGCGGGTTCAAGTCCCGCCCTTCGCACCAACGCCGATTGCGGATTGTAGATTGCGGATTGCGGAGTAAAATATCTGTAAGCGTTCACGGGTTCAGGGTTCAGGGTTCACGGTTCACGGTTGAGAAAAGCAGCGAAAGACGGGCGATGTTCATCGCCGAAAGACGCAACAACCCTGAACGTTGAACCAGGAACCTGTGAACGGTTACAAATATCTTTAATCCGAAATCCGCAATCCGAAATCCGAAATAAATTAGGGAGGTAATTCGATTGAAGGGAGAATTTTATGAGGCCTTAACTCAAATTGAAAGGACAAAAGGTATCTCCCGTGAAGTTTTGATTAAGGCCATTGAGGATGCCCTTTCCTCTGCTTATAAGAAAAATTACGGCACGGCTTCCCATATCACAGCCCGGATTGATAACCAGACCGGTAAGGAACATATTCTATCGGTTAAAAAAGTAGTGGAGAAAGTTTCCGACCCTAAGAGTCAGATCAGTCTGGAACAAGCGCGGAAAAAAGATGCTAAGATTCAACTGGACGATACCCTTGAGATAGAATTAACTCCTCAAGACTTTGGGAGAATCGCGGCTCAAACAGCCAGGCAGGTTATTGTTCAACGAATCAGAGAGGCAGAAAGAGAGATCATGTATAATTCCTATAAAGAAAAAATTGGAAGCCTTGTTACTGGAAATGTACAAAGGATCAACCCAAAAAATGTTTTTATCGAATTAGGGAAAGCAGAGGCTATTCTGCCGGCCAGAGAACAACCGCCGAAAGAAAGATATAACATTGGTGATCGTATAAAAGCTTATCTGCTTGATGTAAAGAATACTCCTAAGGGACCGCAGATCACGCTTTCCAGAACCTATCCTGAAATAGTTCGCAAGCTGTTTGAGATGGAGGTCCCGGAAATATATGAAGGGCTTGTGGAAATAAAAGCTGTTTCCCGTGATCCCGGGGCTAGATCAAAGATTGCTGTTTATTCAAAGGAAAAAGGGGTTGATTCGGTAGGGGCGTGTGTTGGTATGCGTGGGATGCGGGTTCAGGCGATAGTTAAGGAGCTTGGTGGAGAAAAGATCGATATTACTCAATATAGTGATGATCCGGCTACCTTTGTTACCAACTCTTTGAATCCAGCCCAAATTAAGCAGGTTATTATTGATGCAGCAAAAAAGACGGCCACGGTAATCGTTCCTGACAATCAACTTTCTTTGGCTATTGGGAAAAACGGACAGAATGTCCGATTAGCCGCTAAATTGACTAATTGGCGAATTGATATTAATAGTGAGAGTGAATTTGAGAAGGAACAATCTGCTACCAAAGTAAAGGCCGCCAAAGAATTATTTAGTAAACCGGAAGAGGATATTTCAGCCCTTCCTGGAGTAGGACAGGCTATGAAAGACCGGCTGGCTAAGTCTGAAATTCGGACTGTAGAAGAGGTAGTCAAGGTTGGTAAAGAGGGGCTGCTGAAAGTGCCGGGTATAGGAGAAGTTACAGCAACTAAAATTTTTGAAGCAGCTAAGGCTATGCTGGAAGGATAACGGTTTCTATTACAGATCGGCGGAAATTCCTGGGTAGTTTCAGCAGGGTTCCAGGTTCAGGGTTCAAGGTTCACGGTTCGAAGAGCGCAAGGCGACCAACCGTGAACCGGGAACCTGACAACCTGATTAGAAACACGGGAAGGACTTTCGCCGAACAGTATTATAGCTTTTAAGATAATGTTTTTGGGGTAGGCGAGTTCAATATAGACTATGTAGCTTTTGGAGTTAATCCGTTAGGATTTCATTACTTATGAAAGGCTAAAGCCTAAACTCCAATTACAACCAACCCCAAAATCTTTCTTAAATACTATAGTTTCGTGTTTTGAATTAAGGAGAAATAAATGAGAGTCTATGAGTTGGCTAAAAAACTGGGGTGTCCAAGTAAACAAATGGCACTTGAATTGCGGGAGTTAGGGATAGAGGTTAAAAGTTATATGAGCTCTATCACGGCTGAAGCAGCTCAAGAGGTATTAGATTTATATGCTAAGAAGCCGGCAGCGCCTCCGCCTCTACTTAAAGAGATATCTATTACTGATCCTATTACGATAGGTGAATTAGCCCCTAAGCTTGAATTAAGTCCTGCCAACTTGATCAAAAACCTCCTCGACCAGGGTAAAACTTACACTATAAATCAGCATTTAAGTGGTGAATTGGCTAAAGAGATTGCCGAAGGTTATGGTTTTAAAGTCAAAGAAGTAATCCCACTGGAAGAAGTTGAAATGTCTCTGGTCGAAGAGGCTGAAGCAGCGGAAGATTTAAAACCCCGCCCCCCGATAGTTACTATTATGGGACATGTGGATCATGGCAAAACTAAGCTCTTAGACGCTATTAGAACTACCGACGTAGTAGCCGGCGAGGCCGGCGGAATTACTCAACATATTGGGGCATATAAGGTCAGGGTTAATCAAGGGGAGGTAACTTTTCTTGATACCCCGGGGCATGAAGCCTTTACCGCTATGCGTGCCAGGGGAGCCCAGGTAACGGATATAGTTGTGCTGGTCGTGGCTGCTGATGATGGGGTGATGCCTCAGACCCGGGAGGCGATAGACCACGCCAAGGCAGCCGGGGTGCCCATTGTGGTCGCCATAAATAAGATTGATCTTCCTGCGGCTAATAAAGACAGGGTAAAACAACAATTGTCCGAACTTGACCTTCTTCCGGAGGAATGGGGAGGCAAAACCATTTTTGCCGAAATCTCTGCTAAACATAAGCTGGGCATAGAGAATCTATTAGAGATGCTTTTGCTTGAGGCGGAAATGTTGGAACTCAAAGCTAATCCTGACAAGAAGGCCAACGGGGTGGTTATTGAGGCCCGGTTAGATAAAGGAAGGGGCGCCGTAGCCACCTTGCTTGTTCAGGATGGTTCCATGAAGGTGAGTGATCCTATTGTACTTGGCCAGTATTGGGGACGAGTAAGGGCGATGCTCAATGACAAGGGCCAAAAGGTTGCGGTGGCTTCACCTTCAACGCCGGTAGAGGTGCTTGGACTTTCCGGAGTTCCCCAGGCCGGAGATGCTTTTTTCGTAGTAGACAGCGAAAGAGAGGCGAAACAGATATCTTCAAAGAGACAGTCTATCCACAGGGAGAAGGCAGCCAAGGTCGCTCATCGTCTTTCCCTTGATGATCTATACCGAAAGATTCAAGAAGAAGGGATCAAGGAGTTGGACATAATTATCAAGACTGACGTCCAGGGGTCCTGTGAGGCATTAAAGGAATCCTTAGAAAAAATCGGCAGCGGTCAGGTAAAGGTAAAAGTAAAGGTTATTCATCAAGGCGTAGGGGCAATCAAAGAGAGTGATGTAATGCTTGCCTCAGCTTCAAATGCGATTATCATAGGTTTCCACGTCCGGCCGGCTAATCCTGATGTCAAAGAATTAGCCGAAAAGGAGGGCGTGGATATGCGGATGTACCGGGTGATATACGATGTTACCTCGGATATCAAGCTCGCCCTGGAAGGTCTCCTGGAACCGGAAATCAGAGAGGTAATTATAGGTTTAGTTGAAGTAAGGCAGCTATTTAAGGTGTCTAAGATCGGCGCGATAGCCGGTTCTTATGTGAAAGAGGGTAAAATAACTCGTGGGGCTGAAGCAAGATTGATTCGAGACGGGGTTGTTATCTATGAAGGTAAGATCGCATCTTTGCGTCGTTTTAAGGAAGATGTGGCTGAAGTAGCCACTGGTTTTGAGTGTGGGATTACTTTGGTTGACTTTCAGGATATCAAAGAAAGCGATATCATAGAGGTGTTCACTACCGAGGTAATACCAAAAAAGCTGTAACTGGTTATTGGTAGTCTGGTGGTCTGAAAAATACCAGACAACCGGATACCAGATAACCAGATACCAGACACCAAATATGGTAGTAGGCATTTGTCGAATAAAACTTCATCTTCCAGCCAGTAATTCCTTAAAGGCAAAGCGCCAGGCCATCCGACCGATTATCGAGCGGGTAAAGAAATTTAATATCTCTATTGCTGAAGTTGATTCAAATGACTTCTGGCAAACAGCTACGCTTGGCCTGGCCAATATCTCCACTGATGCCGCCCACATCCACAGGATATTTAACCACGTTATTTCTGTGATTGAAGCCAATCACGGAGATGTTCAGTTAGTTGATTACGAGATAGAGATGCTTTAAAGTAAGTAGTAAGTATAGTGTTTAAGAAAAAGATTTTGGGGTTGGATATCAATTGGAGTTTAGGCTTTAGCCTTTCATAACTAATAAAATCCTAAAGGATTAACTCCGAAAGCTACATAGCCTGTCTTGAATTCGCTTACCCCAAAATATTTATCTTAAGAGCTATAGTAAGTAGTAAGTACTAAGTACTAAGTACTAAGAAGCTATCTCAATCAAAATCTTGCTTGCTTTCAACGTGCCATATTTATTGGCCTTACCAAAAAAGGAAGCAATCAATCTCTCATTGCTGGTTCAACTTGTTTCTGCTTACTATGCCTGCACTTAGAGCACACATCGTCGTTTGATTGAGATAGACTCTAAGTACTAAGTAATAGAGACTGAATTGGTTACTACCTACTACCTACTACCTACTACCTACTACCTACTACCTACTACCTATAGCTCTTAAGATAAATATTTTGGGGTAGGTGAATTCAAGATAGACTATGTAGCTTTCGGAGTTAATCCTTTAGGATTTCATTAGTTATGAAAGGCTAAAGCCTAAAGTCCAAAGGATAACGAACCCCAAAATCTTTTTCTTAAATACTATACTACCTACTACCTACTATTTACTGCCTACTGGTGAGGTGACTCTAATGAGACATCATCCTTATAAGCGAATGGATCGGGTAAATGAATTGATCAGGGAGGAGATTAGTGACATAATTCTCCATCGAATTAAGGACCCACATCTTGGTTTTGTTACTGTCACCAGGGCGGATGTCTCTCCTGACCTGAATGAGGCTAAGGTTTATGTCAGTATCTTGGGGGAAGAACCTGAGGTGAAACAAAGTATGAACATATTGAACAAGGCGGCTCCTTTTATCCGAAACGAAGTTGGGAAGAGGATAAGATTAAAGTATATCCCTAAAGTGATTTTCAAGTTTGACCCATCAATAGAGTATAGTGTCCATATATCTCAAATGCTCGAATCTCTTAAGAAGACTGAGGAAGGAGTGTAGATGGAACGGTTGCTGCCTATAATTGATGTATTAAAAGAAAAAAAGAGCTTCTTGATTACCGGACATATTCATCCGGATGGCGATTCTATCGGGAGTCAACTTGCCCTGGCTCACATCCTGAAGCAGATGGGGAAAGAAGTAGCTATTATTAACAACGACCCGGTCCCTCCCGCCTACCGCTTTTTACCCGGAAGCGAGACCATCCTTCCTCCTCAGGCTAATATCCCCCCGTTCTTTGATGCGGCCGTGGTGCTGGACTGTCATGAAGGCAAAAGGCTGGGAGAAGTCGAATCTTTACTTAAAAGAGTGGAAACTGTTGCTGTCATCGATCATCATCCGGCAGCCTGCAATCGAAGTGAATCCTGGCTGGGAGATATAAACTTTATTGATCCTTCTTATTCAGCCACAGGTGAGATAGTATATGAACTGATCCGCAAGATAGACTTTAAACTCAATTACGTGTTAGCCGTGAATCTTTATGTCTCTATTCTTACCGATACCGGTAGTTTTAAACATAGCAACACTACTCCCCGGGTTCACCGGATCATAGCTGATTTGATAGAAGAAGGTCTGAATGTAGAGCAGATCGCCACTCTGGTTTATGAAACCAATCCCCTGGGATTAGTTCAAATCTTAGGCAATTGTATCTCTACCTTGAAGTTAGCCCACGAAGGCAAGATAGCCTGGACAAGTATATCTTCCCGGATGCTTAAAGACAAGGGTCTTTATCCGGAGGAGATTGAAGGTGAAAAGATTATTGATATGCTTCGGTCCATCAAATCTGTTCAGATAGCCGTCCTTTTCAGGGAAACAAATGGGAAAACAATCAGGGTTAATTTGAGATCAAAAAACGGGATTAAGGTGAACCAAACAGCGGCCCTCTTTGGTGGAGGCGGTCATCCTAAGGCCGCGGGCTGCACCTTAAATGAATCTCTTTCAGAAGCCGAACATAAAGTCATTGGAGAACTGAAGAACCTCTTATCAGTTAGGGAGCAGTGATGAGGCAAGAATCGCTTGCAGATGACGAAAAAGTAATATTGAAAGAGCTAAAGAGCGTTTTGAAAAGATTTTTAGGTGATCGACTTCTGAAATTCAGCCTTTACGGTTCAAAGGCAAGGGGAGATTATGATCTTGAGTCAGATCTTGATATAGCCATTATCATTAGGGGATTAACAGGCCAACTGAAACATCAGGTGCTTGATAAAGTTGCTGAAATAGAATTTAAATACCTTATACCTATATCTACTCTTGTGTTTTCAGAAGAAGATTTTGACCACCTGAGGAAAAGAGAGAGGAGGATCGCTCTGGATATTGAAAAAGAAGGGATATCATTATGACAGAGGTGAACAAAAGACAGAATATCCTCGAAGAAATTGAAAGGGCAAACACCGCCATTAAGTCGGCAACCCTTCTCTTTAGCCATGGTCTTTTGAATGATGCGGTTTCGAGATTATACTATTTTGTTTTGTATAATATTAGGGCCCTTCTCCTGACAAAGGGAATAGAAGCGAAAAGCCATGAAGGAGCGCTGCGGCTTTTGGGGCTCCATTTCATAAAAGAAGGAATCTTTGAGCCTAAACTTTCTCATATCTTTTCGAAACTCATGAAATATCGAGAAGAAGCTGACTATAATCCTTCATATATCTTTACAGAAGAGGATTTCATAGAATTTAAGCAGGAAGCTGAAGAATTGGCTGATAAAATAAAGCGCTACCTGGAAAAAAGTGGGAAATGGGAAATGGGAAATTAGGAAATGGAAAGTATCTTGATTTACTTCCTA
>JASEGY010000182.1 GCA_030019105.1 bacterium
CAACCTACAACTTACAACCTATTCAAAATCACTATTTATGGCCGTGCTGAGTATATTCCCTAAAAATTAGAGAGATAAAAGAGATTTTGGCAAAATTGGATGAATAATGAAGACTGAACACCGTGAATATCGTAGCATCCTTGCCGTCAACATAGGGTTGGGAGCAAATATCTTACTTGCTGCGCTCAAGACAGCCGTGGGAATCGTAGGGCATAGCCCGGCACTGTTGGCTGATGGTATCAACTCGACTTCGGATGTGGCATACTACATCGTTGTCCGCGTGTTCATAGGGCTGGCGCACAAACCAGCGGATGATGAGCACCCTTACGGCCATCGTCAGTTGGAGAGCATTGCAGCAATAGTGGTAGGTGCGTTCGTGTTGACTACTGCTGTCGCCATTTTTTGGGACGCGGTTAACAAAGTGTACGATTTGTGGGTGGGGCAGGGTGATTTCAATGGCGCCTCGTTAGGAGCATTGACAGTCGCACTGTTCACGGTTGGAGTCAAAATCGTGTTGACATTCACCACGCGACAACTCGCCCGGCAGACAAATAGTCCCGCCGTATTCGCACTCGCCTACGACCATCGCAACGACATCTTTGCAGCATCGGCAGCGAGCGCGGGCATTTTTTTGGGCCGAACGGGTTATCCGTAGATAGACCCGCTGGCTGGTGCATTAGTGGCACTTGTCATACTGCGTACCGGCATTGAGATTTTGCGCGAATCGTCCGAAGACCTAATGGACACAGTGCCAAACCATGAGTTGCGCCAACGGATTGTTAAAATGCTGATGGTTATTCCTGGTATCCAGCAGATTGAAGAAACACAGGCACATCGCTTTGGCCCGTATTTGGTCATCAATGTCACGGTCGGTATTGACGGCTCACTTAGTGTGGCCGAAGGCGACCGGATTGCCACGCAGGTTGAGCGCACGTTGTGCCGCGAGATTGATTTGCTGCAGCGGGTTCATGTTCATTACCATCCTATCCAGCACGGGATGCAAAACGCAGTGTCCACTTAGCCTACTATTATGCCTCAAAAAAGATATGAATATTTACCACATACCGCCGATGCTAAATTCAGGGCTTACGGTCAGACCCTGGAGGAGGCCTTTGGCAATGCCGCTCTGGCCATCTTCAATCTTTTGGTTGATACTGAAAAGGTTGAATCCCGGTTAGAGCATAAAGTCTCACTTACCGCCAGGGGAAAAGAATCTTTGCTGTTCGATTTCCTGTCTGAACTGCTTTTTTTGATAGATGCAGAGAATTTCCTCTTAGCCGGGGTAGATAAGGTAAGTATTAGTGAAGAAAGCAGCAGCTTCAAATTAGAAGCAACTCTATTAGGGGATAATCTGACAGGTTACGATATCCACGGTCAGGTCAAGGCAGTGACTTACCATGAGATGGTTATCAGCGAAGATGAAAATGGATGGGCACTGCAGGTGGTAGTTGATGTTTAGGGCCTATCCCAAAACCGGGGCGAGAAACCAGGTTTCTTAAAGAAACCTGGTTTCTGATCACGCAGGAGAGGTTTAGTGCGGGATACGAATCCGCAATCAGAAGAGGAGGAAAAGATGGAGACTAAAAAGATCGATAAGTACACCTATAAAGTAGAACCAACCGGACAGATGAAGGTGCCGCTAAAGGTATTTGTCTCGGAGAAAATGCTTCCCAAACTATTAGAGGACAATGCCCTGCAGCAAGGGGCCAATGTAGCGGTCCTGCCGGGCATACAAAAACAGTCTATTATGATGCCCGATGCCCATCAGGGATATGGGTTCCCTATCGGTGGTGTGGCTGCCTTTGATGCTGAGAAGGGATGTATTTCACCAGGTGGAATCGGATACGACATCAACTGCGGGGTGAGGCTCCTGACCACACCTTTAAGTAAAGACGAGATTGAGCCTAAAATCAGGGAATTGCTCGAATCCATGTTTAGAAATATTCCGGTAGGTGTAGGCTCAACATCGAGTCTGCGGGTAAGTGAAGCCGAATTGGATGAGATACTAAATACCGGCACAAAGTGGGCCTTAAGGCGTGGTTATGCTACTGAGGAAGACCTGGCTCACTGTGAAGAGGGTGGATCAATGGAGAGCGCCAGGGCCGACCGGGTATCTAATAAGGCCAAGCAGCGGGGGAAGAAACAGATCGGTACCCTGGGCGCAGGAAATCACTTTATTGAGGTGCAATATGTGGATAAGATATATGATCCTGATATTGCCAGGGTTTTTGGTATTGATCACGAAGGCCGGATAATGGTGATGATCCATACCGGTTCAAGGGGATTAGGTCACCAGGTCTGTACTGATTATTTGAGACGTATGGAAGAAGAGTTGCCTCAAATTCTTTTGGGCCTCCCTGATCGGGAATTGATCTACGCCCCTCTGGGGACAAAGCTGGCGGAAGATTATTTTGCGGCGATGAGTGCTGCGGCTAACTTTGGATGGGTTAACCGCCAGCTTATTGCCTACCATGTCCGCAAGTCCTTCCAGGAGGTTTTTGGGGGCGGGATTAAACTCGGGATGGTTTACGATGTGGCCCACAATATTGCCAAACTGGAGGAACATAAAATTGATGGCAAGCGCAAATCCGTCTATGTGCATCGTAAAGGGGCTACCAGGGCCTTTGGCCCGGGACATCCGGATGTGCCTGAAGCCTATAGAAAAGTTGGTCAGCCGATCCTGCTGCCGGGTAGTATGGGGACGGCCTCCTACATCCTGGTTGGAACGGACAAGGCTGCGGCTGAGACCTTTGCCAGCACCCCGCATGGGGCCGGTCGGGCACTCTCCAGGCATGCGGCCCTGAAAAAGTTCAGGGGAAGCCAGGTCAAAGAGGATATGGAGAAAGCAAATATCTATATTAAGGCCGGCTCAATGAAGGGAATTGCCGAAGAGGCCCCTGGTGTTTATAAGGACATTGACGATGTGGCTGAAGTAACCGCTGGAGCCGCTATTGGCCGGCTGGTGTCCAGGCACAGACCAATGGGGGTGATCAAGGGATGAAGACTCAATCACCGGATACTGACCCTAAAGCGGAAAAGGTCCTGATCGAACTGATCAGGAAGGCCCCTGTCTGGCGCAGATTGGAGATGGTCAGTGACCTGGTAAAAACAGGCCGGACCTTCTCTATGATTGGATTAGAAAGCCGTTATCCCCATGCATCAGAAGAAGAACTACGACGCCGAATGGCCGCTTTGTGGCTGGACCGAGAAATAGTCATAAAAGTATATGGTTGGGACCCGGAAATAGAGGGATATTGAATATACTATTACCCCGCAACATTTGCGTTGTCCGCGAGAATGTTACGATTGCGAATTGAAATTGGAAATTAGAAATTAGGCTTTCACGCTTTTCCTAATTTCCAATTTCCAATTTCAGCGTTCCATAATCCGCAATCTGCAATCCAAAATTGGTTTGGTTGCGGCCAGAGGCCGCGCTAAGGATGATCCTATCCAAGTTGCTTTATTAGTAGTGGATGCCCTTGAAGCCCTGGAAATCCCCTATCTTATAGGTGGATCACTGGCCAGTTCCGCCCACGGCATTTCCCGGCTAACCCGTGATGCAGACCTAGTCGCTGACCTCAAAATCCATCACGCTCAACCTCTGGCTGATGCGCTTAAAGATGCCTTCTATGCTGATGTGGAAATGATCAAGGATGCTATTCGACATCGTAGTTGCTTTAATGTAATCCATCTCGATTCTATGTTTAAGGTAGATGTGGGACGGTTCAAAAATCGTCCATTTTCTTGTGAAACCTTGCGTTCTTTCTGGAGTTTAGGCTTTAGCCTTTCATAACTAATGAAATCCTAAAGGATTAACTCTGGAAAGTTAATGATAATTTTTAGCCGCAAGCTTTCACAGTAAGGTGAACCATCCCGTAGATGTCTACATATTTAAAGGGGGAGCATTTCAGAAAGAAGAATTTAGACGCCGACAGCTAAAAGCCGTCAACTGCAGCCCTGAACGAACGGCATATATAGCTACTCCTGAAGATACCATCCTGCACAAGCTGCTTTGGTATAAAATGGGTGGGGGAGTATCCGACCGCCAGTGGATGGATGTCACCGGAGTTATGAAAGTTCAGGGTAACACTCTTGACCTGAATTACTTGCGTCATTGGGCGGGCAAACTAAAGGTCTTAGAAGAACTGGAGCGTGCCCTTTCAGAGGTGAAATAACAGGTTGCCCCCAAAAAAATGGATCGAACGAGTTAGGCTGCGCAACTTTTTCGGAGTTAATCCTTTAGGATTTCATTGAAAGGCTAAAGCCTAAACTCCAATTTTGAAATTCCTAAGTATAAATTTATACTTAACCAAAAAAGGGAGACAAAAGACTATCTTAGGGCTAAAATAGACTCTAATATGGTTTAATAGATTTATAAGGTCTCAAATCGTCGATTATCTCCTTAAAGTTTATTTCTCTTTGTGTCGATAAAACAACTAAACAAGGATGTCCTCTTTTGGGGGGGAGAACTATCCAGGAGGGAGCTGGATCAGGTGAGTTACCATCACTTGATCTTTTGAAGAAGATAGTTTGAAGCCTGCAGGAATAAAGGCGTAACTACTTATTTCTTTGTGCCTTAGTGACTGAGTAGTTACATAAAGGCTTTTAAAACGACTTCGGAAAATATCGGGCTTATTATAGAGAACATGTCTTGTCTATAAAACATGTTTTATCTATGGTAAGTTTTTTTTGTGTTTAGTCGCCAATTTTATCAATCATTAATAGAGGGGCTGCAATTTATGCATAAGCTGCTTTGGATCACCTTCATCCTTATTATTCTTTCCCCTTTTGGCTGTGGAAAAACCTCTGATTCTGTCACCTCTCCGGATGTAGATGCGCCTGCTATCTCTAACCTCAATATCTCACCACTGGCTAATGGCGCTGAAGTAAGTTGGTTAACTGACGAGCCGGCTACCAGTAAGGTTATCTATGGTGAGTCTCTAAAGGTTCGCCTGGTAAATGATGAAATTATAGGGTATACTCTATCTCACCGGGTTAAACTGACTGGCCTTAAAGCGGGGATTACATATTATATCACAGCCAAGCCAAAGGATATGTTCGGAAATGAAGCCGATCCTCCGCCGCAAATCTTCCATCTTCCTTCAACTCAGCCGCCTGAGCCTCTTGTTATTACAGGCCTGTCCGTTGTTCCCACCACAGATTCAGCTCAAATCACCTGGCTAACCAACCATCCGGCTACTACCCAGGTTTTTTATGGAGAAACAAGGGGGCCTGGCTTATCGACTACATTGGCAAGTCAGCTAACCACCTCGCATACCGTTAATTTAACCGGCCTTGACCCGGATACCACTTACTATTTCAAGGTTGAATCCCGGGATTCAACCGCAGAGTTGGCTTTCGAGGAAGGAGATTTTAGAACAAACGAGTCAACTTCGACCACCCCCCTGACCATTACTAATCTGTCTACCCATCCCACTATAAATTCAGTCCAAATCAACTGGACAACTAACCGTCCGGCCACTACTAAAGCTTTTTACGGGAAAACCACGGGGCTTGGCTTATCGACTACATTGGCAAGTCAGCTGACCACCTTGCATACCGTTAATTTAACCGGCCTTAACCCGGATACCACTTACTATTTCAAGGTTGAATCCCGGGATTCAACCGCAGAGTTGGCTTTCGAGGAAGGAGATTTTAGAACAAAGGAGTCAGTTCCACCCACCCCCCTGACCATTACCAATCTTTCTACCAATCCCACCGTAAATTCAGTCCAAATCAACTGGACAACCAACCGTCCGGCTACTACTAAAGCTTTTTACGGGAAAACTACGGGGCTTGGCTTATCGACTACATTGGCAAGTCAGCTAACCAGCTCGCATACCGTTAATTTAACCAGCCTGGAACCGGACACCTTTTACTATTTCAAGGTGGAATCAGAGGATGCAAATTCAATTCTTGCCCAGCAGGAAGGAAGTTTCAAAACTACAGCCCAATCTGAAGATTTTCCTCTCCTGAAAATAGTCCCTGATATGAAAGAAGTTAAGGTAGGAGACCGGTTTGAATTGGAAGTCAGAATAGAAAAGGTAACCGGACTTTTTGGGGCCGCCATGTCCCTCAGGTTCAATCCGGGAATAATAGAGTTTGAGAAAAGCGAATCAGGGGAACTGTTAGGAAAAGATGTGCTGGCCATAGCCATGGAAGAAGTAGCGGGAGAAATTAATCTGGGCATTACGAGAAAGGCCGGGCAAGATGAAGTCAACGGCAGCGGAACAATAGTCCGGCTTGAATTTAAAGCGATCGGCCGGGGGGAGACAGACGTTAGTATTCCGAAAGGTGATCTGACCTTAAGAAATTCTCAAGGAGAGTTGATTCAAGCCTTCGACAGGATAGCCATTCATAATGGTCGTGTGGTAGTCAAGTAACATTCTGGTTTCGGGTTTCGAGTTCCTCAGAAACCAGGTTTCTTCAAGAAACCTGGTTTCTATCATTGGTTTCTATCAGCGAATGCCCTGAATATTGAGAAGATCGGCCTTGTTCATCGTTTTGGCCAATAGTGTTTGACCTTATGGGTATTGTAGTTGCAGAGCTTGCTCTGCCGTCCTGTCGAGCAAGCTCGACCACTACAAATGGCCGAAACGATGAACAAGGCCAGAAGATCCACTCCGAGTTTAGAAGAGCAATGAACTCGAAACTCGAACCCCGAAATGACGCTTTCATTAAAAACTTCTAAAGTTTCCCTAATCTGCGGTCGATAAATTAGATAAATAGTGGGCAAGTGGAGAGGTGTGAATTGTCGCCGCAGTGATTAAATTTATATACGCAGTACATTGTATTACCAAGAGTTACAGCTATTCCAAGAGGCAACGTTTACTCCAGAGATAAAAACAGTTTTCAATTTAGCAGTTAACCCAGAATACGCCTTCCACCATCTAAAAGAAAAAAAGATGGCTTATCATCTCCAGGTGAGAAGTGTGTCCTGGGAGGCGGTAAGCCTTTTTTTATTCACAATTATCGGCATGGTTCAAAAAGGGCAATTTAGGGTAACAATGGTCGTCTGGTGATTGGTAGTCTGGTGGTCTGATAATGCCAGGCTATAGCTCTTAAGATAAATATTTTGGGGTAAGCGAATTCAAGATAGGCTAT